>JBHEOZ010000081.1:0-8081 GCA_046260555.1 Desulfurivibrionaceae bacterium | reverse complement strand
CTTCTCGTTCTCGGACAAAAATCCTCATTTCCGGACAGACACCAGTTAAAATACCAAATCTATAATAATAATATATCAGGAGGTTTATCATGAAACTCATACTTCTCGGCGCGCCGGGCGCCGGTAAAGGCACCGTGGCAAAAAGATTGACCGAAATCGACGATTCCGTCCAGATCTCCACCGGCGACATCCTGCGCGGCGCGGTCAAGGCCGGCAGCGAGCTGGGCAAGGAAGCCCAGGGCTATATGGATCGCGGCGACCTGGTCCCCGACGCCCTGATCATGGGAATCATGGAAAACCGCCTCCAGGAGCCCGACTGCGCCAAGGGCTTCCTGCTGGACGGCTTCCCGCGCACCATTCCCCAGGCCGAGGCCCTTGACGAGATCCTGACCAAACTGGGGATCAAACTCGACATGGTCGTCGATATCGACGTGCCCCGGGACGTGATCTTCGACCGGCTCTGCACCAGACGGACCTGCGAGAACCCGGACTGCCAGGCGATCTACAACATCAAGAGCATGCCCTCCAAGGTTGAAGGCAAGTGCGACAAATGCGGCAGCGCCATCATCCAGCGGGCCGACGAGACCGAAGAAGCCATCGGCCACCGGCTCGACACCTATAACGAGAAAACCGCGCCCCTGGCCGGTTACTACAAAAACTCCGGACTGCTGAAGAGCGTCACCGGCACCTCAAGCGACGCGGTGGTCGATGCGATCAAGGCGGAGCTGAAAATCTGAAACAAGCGGAACCAGGGGAAATGAATTTTCTTTAACCCCGGCCGCAGTTAAAAAAAAAACCGGTCTTGCCTTCTATCGGGGTAAGCCCGGTTTTTTTATGGTTAAACTCATCCGATGATTATAGTAGTATGAACTTTTGCGATTAGCTGAGATCTAACCATAA
Source organism: Desulfurivibrionaceae bacterium (assembly GCA_046260555.1). GTDB lineage: Bacteria > Desulfobacterota > Desulfobulbia > Desulfobulbales > JAGXFP01 > JAGXFP01. The sequence continues at coordinate 7,181 of JBHEOZ010000081.1, read as the reverse complement.
TCCGAGAATTTACTGAATTGACAACCGACAATGAAATAACCGTGATCGGCGGCGGCCTGGCCGGCTGCGAAGCGGCCTGGCAGGCGGCCCGTTCGGGCTGCCGGGTCACCCTTTACGAGATGAAGCCCCGCAAATTCAGCCCGGCCCATTCATCCCCGGATCTGGCCGAGCTGGTCTGCAGCAATTCCCTGCGCTCGGATGACCCGGGTTCGGCGGTGGGCCTCTTAAAAGAGGAAATGGCCGGCTTTAACTCCCTGATTATCGAGGCGGCCCGGGCGACCCGGGTCCCGGCCGGCCGCGCCCTGGCCGTCGACCGGGAAAAATTCGCCGAATTGATCACCGGCCGCATCAACGAAAATCCGCAAATCACCATCCGCCGCGAAGAGCTGCCGGCCCTGCCCCCGGCCGGAGAAAACCCGGTCATTCTCGCCACCGGCCCGCTGACTTCGGGGGAGATGGCCGCTTCCCTGGCCGAACTCACCGGCCGGGAGCACCTCGCCTTTTACGATGCCATCGCCCCGATCGTCGCCGCCGACTCCCTCGATATGAATATCGTTTACCGGGCCTCCCGCTACGACGAGGGCCCGGGAGATTATCTGAACTGCCCGATGGACCGGGAACAGTACCACGCCTTTATCGCCGCCCTGGCCGAAGGCGACAGGGTCCCCCTTAAATCCTTCGAGAAACAAAAATACTTCGAGGGTTGTCTGCCCATCGAGATCATGCTGGAACGGGGCGAGGACACCCTGCGGTTCGGGCCGATGAAACCGGTCGGCCTGCCCGATCCCCGCACCGGCCGGGATCCCCATGCCGTGGTCCAGCTCCGCCTGGAAAACCGGGAAGGCACGACCTGCAATATGGTCGGCTTCCAGACCAAACTGACCTATGCGGCCCAGCGCGAGGTCTTCAGGCTGATCCCCGGCCTGGAAAAAGTCGAATTCACCAGGATGGGCAGCATCCACCGCAATACCTTTGTCCGCGGCCCGGAAGTTCTCCGGGCCACCCTCCAGACCAAAATGCGGCCCGACCTCTTCCTGGCCGGGCAGCTTACCGGGGTGGAGGGCTATCTGGAATCGACCGCCATGGGGCTGCTGGCCGGACTCAACGCGGCCAGGCTGGCAGCCGGCCTCGAACTGCTGGCGCCGCCGGCCGACACCGCCCTGGGGGCCTTGATCCGTCACCTGACCGACAGCGAGCCGAAACGATTTCAACCTTCAAATATTAATTTCGGACTATTCCCGGCCGTCAAGCTGCGAATGCCGAAAAAACAAAGAGGACAATACCGTGCCGAACAAGCCCGCAAATCCCTTGAAAAGTGGCGCCATCAGGAAAGTATCTGAATCCGTGCTTTCCGTGTGCGCCGCCATACTCCTGAGCGCCGCCATGGCCCACGGCTCGACCAGGCCGCCGCTCCACAAACTCCATATCTCCTTCGACCTCGACCAGGCGGTCATGCTGGGCACCTCCGTTCTGGAAATTCCGGCCGGCCGCGAGGCAATTTATCACACTCCTGGTCTGATCGTCACCGGGATCCGGATCAACGACCAGGAGGTCGAGCTCAACGACCGAGACCAGGCCTATTTCGCCGACCCCGATCATGAACTGACCCTCGCGGCAAGCCCTCGTCCCAGAACGGTAAAGCTCACCTACAAACTGGACCTCTCCGGCGCCGGCAATTCCCCGGTCGGCGACATGATCACCCCGGAGGGCATCTCCCTTACCAATCTCTGGCATCCCTACCTGCACCAGGACCAGATTTTCGAGCTTACCGCCGTAATCCCGCAAAATTTCGAGGCGATTTCCGAGGCGGAAGAAATCTCCACCACGGAAAAAAGCGGCAACAAGTCCGTGGCTTTTTCCTTCGGCCATCCCCTGGCGGGGATCAATTTTATCGCCGCCCCCTTTATCGTCGAAAAAACCGCTTTTGGCGACGACCGCGAGCTCTATACCTATTTCCTCGCCGAGGACCGGGAGCTCGCCCCCGAATACCGCCGCAAAACCCTCGAATATCTGGACCGCTATGAAAAACTGATCGGCCCTTTTCCCTACAAGCGCTTCAGCGTGGTTGAGAATCTTCTGCCCACCGGCTATTCGATGCCGACCTTTACCGTTCTCGGCCAGTCGGTAATCAGGCTGCCGTTTATAACCGAGACCTCCCTGGGCCACGAAACCCTGCACCAGTGGTTCGGCAACTCGGTCCGCACCGCCCCCGCCGGCACCAACTGGTCGGAAGGGCTGGTCACCCTGCTGGCCGATGCCGAGTACATGCGGGAAGAAGGCAAGGGCGCTGAATTCAGGAAGAACCAGCTGATCAAATATCACAGCTATGTGCACGCCGACAACGAGATAACCCTGGCAAATTTCATCGGAGCCCGAAGCCATCTGATCCGGGGGCAGGAAGCGCTCCGGGCCGTCGGCTATACCCGCTCCGCCATGCTCTTTCATATGCTGAGAAACCGGATCGGCGAAGAAAAATTCATCGAAGGCCTCCGCGATTTTTACCGTCGTTTCAAGCACGGCGCCGCGGACTGGCAAAATCTGATCGACAGCTTTGAACAGGCGGCCGCCGCAAGCCTGGACGATTTCTTCAGCCAATGGCTGACCAGGGCCGATCTGCCGATCCTGCAGATCAAGAATTTCAAGCTGGACCGGCAAGAAGGCCGGCCGATTATGCGCTTCAACCTGCATCAGGCAAACGGGGCTGAAAATCCCTACCGGCTCGACGTGCCACTGACCGTGATCACCGACCTCGAAACGATTACCCGGACCATCCAGACCGAGGCCGGGGATACCGAGGTGGAAATCCCCCTGACCTCGAATCCGCGCCAATTGATCATCGACGAAAACTACGATCTGATGCGGAGCCTCGCCGCCTCGGAATATCCCCATGTCTGGTCGCGCTTTGCCGGCGCCGCCAGGAAACTGGCGGTTATCGATCCGAATCAGGATCGGGAGATCTTCGCCCCCCTCCTGGCCCTTCTGGAGAACATGGGTTGTGAAGTTGTCCCGGCGGATGAAGTCACCATCCAGAAAATCGCCGAGTCCGCCGTCATCTTCCTCGGCCTGTCATCGCCGGCCTCGCGGAACCTGTTCGCCCGGCCCGACCATCCCGACTCCGGCATGACCGTCGACATCAGGCCGAACCCGCTTAACCCTTCGTTAAGCGCGGTCCTGGTCTCGGCCGCCGATCAGGAGGAAGTCCTCGCCGCGGCCCGGAAGCTCAGCCATTACGGCAAGTACAGCTATGTGCACTTCGAACAGGGGCGGGCCGTAGCCAAAAAGATCAACCAGACCGATGAGGGTCAGCGCTTCACCATCGACCCGCCCCCCGGCGGCATCAGGATCGACCACAAATTGTCCTTTGACGGGATCATCGAGCAACTGGAAAAATCGCGGGTGGTCTACCTCGGCGAAAGCCACACCCGTTATGAAGATCATCTCCTGCAGATCAGGGTGATCCGGGCCATGTACGATCAGAATCCCGAACTGGCCATCGGCATGGAGATGTTCTCCCGGGAGGACCAGGACGTCCTGGACAGATACGTTATCGAGCAGAGCATCGATGAAGAGGAATTTTTGCGGCAGAGCCGTTACCTGGTCAAGTGGAGTTTTGATTACCGCCTCTACCAACCGATCATCAACTTCGCCCGCTTGAACCGCATTCCGGTGATCGCCCTCAACCAGGACAAGGAAATTGTCAGTAAAGTTTACCGGGAAACGGGCCTGGAAGGTCTTACCGACGAGGAGCTCGCCGCGATCCCCGAGGATCTCGACCTTTCGATGCCCGACTACCGGAACCGGATCAGCTCGGTTTTCAGGATGCACAACGGCCACAACAACCAGGCCGACCGGCTCAACCAGTTTCTCCATGCTCAATCCCTCTGGGACGAAACCATGGCCGATACAATCGCCGGCTACCTCGCCGACAACCCCGACCGCCGGATGGCGGTAATCGCCGGCCGGGGCCACGTGAGCAAGAAAAACGCCATTCCCCCCAGAGTCGCCCGGCGCCTTGAGGTCGAACAGGCGGTCATCCTGAATGTCGAACAAAGCGAAGTGGATGCCGAGACCGCCGATTATCTGCTCTTTTCGGCCCCGGCCATACTGCCGCCCCCGGCGATCATGGGCGTCGCCCTCAAAGAGGTGGAGGGCCGGGTCCTGGTCGACAAAATCTCACCCCACGGCATGGCCGGTAAATCGGGGATAAAACCGGGTGATATAATCCTCAGTCTGGACAGCAAGCCCGTCGACACTATTGAAGAACTGAAAATAATCATGTTCTACAAGGAGAAAGGCGAAAAGGTTGTGGTCGGACTGAAAAGAGAGCGCCGCTTCCTGCCCGATACCGAAATGGAAGTCGAAGTGCCGTTATAAAGCTGAATCAGGAAAGGACCTTGCGAACGACATCCTTCAGATCCTTCAATTTGAAGGGCTTGTTCATTGCCGCACTGAATCCGTAATTGCGGTAACCGGCCATGACCGGATCGTTGGAATAGCCGCTGGCCACGACAAGCTTGGCCTCGGGATCGATCTTGTGGATTTCCCGGGCCGCGTCCTTGCCCCCCATGCCGCCGGGGATGGTCAGATCCATGATAACCAGCGAAATCGGTTCAGCCTGGGACATCGCCTGCCGATATAAGCGGACGGCTTCCTCCCCATCCCGGACGGCGACAACCTCATAACCGAAGCTGCCAAGCATGTTGATGACAAGCTCCCTGATCATGTCGTCGTCGTCCATGATCATTATCCGGCCTTTTTCCCCGGCCGGTCCCGCTTCCACCGGCTCGCGATGTTCAATAGAAATGGGGGTCTCCACCGAGGCGGGCAGATAGAAGGTAAAGACCGCTCCTTCTCCCGGTTTGGAATCTACCTCGATATGGCCGCCGTGATTATTGATGATCGAATGGGTAATGGCGAGGCCGAGTCCGCTGCCCGTCTTTTTGGTGGTATAAAACGGATCGAATATCTTATCCAGCTGGTCGCCGGGAATGCCGCTGCCCTGATCCCTGATGCTGACCTTCACATAGGGACCGGCCTTGAGAACGACGGTGTCCCTGGGGTTGTAATGATTGGCACACATAACGGTGATCGTGCCGCCGCCGGACATCGAGGCCAACGCGTTCAGGATAATATTCTGGACGACCTGGCTGATCTGGCCTTTGTCGACTTCAACGTTCCAGAGATCCTCGGCAAAGATGTATTCGCACTGGACATTACTGCCGCGCAGGACGAAGTCGGCGGAGTCCTCGATTATCTCCCTGATTGTCGCGATATTCTTGATCGGCTCGCCGCCCTTGGAAAAGGTAAGGAGCTGGTGGGTTAAATTCTTGGCGCGTCCGCAGGCCTTCTCGGCGGAAGAAAGCAGCTGATGTTTTTCATCGCTGCTCTCCGTCCGAAGCAGGGCCAGACTGATATTGCCCATTATGGCGGTCAGGATATTGTTGAAATCATGGGCAATCCCGCCGGCCAAAATCCCAAGGGATTCAAGTTTTTTGATTTTGGCCAGTTCTTTCTCGGTCTTGCTCTTCTCGGTAACATCCCGAAAGACCAGGACCGCGCCGACAACCTCGCTTTCCATATTCCTGATGAACGAACAGTTTTCGGCAACGAGCCTTATCGAACCGTCTTTCTTCTTCAATCTTTTGGGAGCGCCCGCGGAAGCCGAAATCTGGCAACAGACTTCCTTCAGCCAATTTTCGGCGCTGACGGCGGAATCCCTGTCGATAAAGTTGAAGACCTCGTCGAATTTTCGCCCCACCGCCGCGGCCTGCGTCCATCCGGTAATCTCTCCGGCTGCCTTGTTGATCAAGACGATCTTGCCGTCGGTATCGGTGGTGATGACCCCGTCGCCGATGCTCCGCAAGGTCACCCTGAGCTGCTCCCGCTCGGCAAGCAGCTGCTTGGCCGCATCGGTCTGGGCGGTAATATCCTGAAAACTTTCGACAATTCCGACCAGATTGCCGCTCGCGTCATGAAACGGCCTGGCGGTGACGATGAACTCTCCGGATCTGCCGTCGGACAGTTCCTTGGAAAACTGATTTACCACCTCTTTCCTGCCGGCGGCAATCTGCTCAACCGGACAGGCCGGGGTTTGGCACGACGGCCCGGGTCGCGACTCAAAACATTTCAAAGGCTTTCCCCGCTCGGCGGTTTTAGGCCAGATCTCGTAATATGCCTTATTGGCCTTGAGCATCTCACAATCGAGGTTCATCATGCAGATCGGGTTGGCGCTGTTCAGAACGGTCTCCAGACTGATATTGGCCTCCGCCAGTTGTCTGGTTCTCTCCTCGACAAGATCCTCTAGACCGGATTTATACTTCTCCACTTCATTGTGAACCCTCAGCAGACGATTGACATAGAGGCTGAAGGAGGCGACGATCACGAAAGTCATCGTATTAACGGCGCCGCTGAAGGGAGAAATCGTCAACCAGAGATCGTTTCGAGCGTATAATTGCAGAATATCCCTGAGCAGGTGGCCAACCGAACGCGACACGGCAAACAGCACAAAGGTAATGGTCAGCAGATAAACATAATGGCGGAAGATATCATTGGCCCGGGCCCGATGCCATTCAAAGGAATAATAAGCGCAAAACAGGGCAAGGATAAAGGTAATCAACGAACCGGCCATATCCACGAAGACAACCGGCGTCCAGGAAATGATCATGGTTGCCTCCATTTCCGCAGAGCCAGGAACAACAGCAAAAAAGCGGGTACCAGCAGGAGATGATCGAGCCGGGTCAGGTAGAAAAGAAAATCCCAGGCCCCGTCGATGGTCATCCCGACAGTCCGGCCCTCATCCTTTATCAATTTGCCCGGCTCGAGATATTCCCGCATCCAATGGCCGGTAAAGGTCAGCAGATTCCAGCAAATCAGGAGCCAGAGAAAAGATTTGAATTCAATCCAGCCGCGACCATTGAAGCGGCTCCTGTAGATATTATAGAGAAGATAGCCGATCCCCAGGACAAAAAACAAATGGCCGCCCTGATGAGCGACCAAACCCTCGGCGCCGCCATGGCCCTGCACGGCCGGGACGGAAGTCGGCCATAACAGGACAATGACGATCGCCAAAAGACCGTAAAACATGGTTGCTCCCCTCTTGACTTTTGATGGCGTCGCAAAAAGTCGCCAGCTCCCGCGTTGCTGCAAATTGTCTCGTCATTGCAGCGTACTGAAGTACGCTT
>JBHEOZ010000080.1:0-8083 GCA_046260555.1 Desulfurivibrionaceae bacterium | reverse complement strand
ATCTTCCCTTTTGGGGCCGGGGCTTCGGCGATGCCTATCGGGAGTTGGCCCGGGAAACCGGGGCGGTGCTGGTGCCGAACGTCCTGGGCGATATATTCGGCAGGCCGAAGTTGATGAGTGATCGGATTCATCCCAACGGTCGGGGCTATGAAGTCATGGCCCGGCATTTCCACAAGGCGATAAAGCCTTATCTGTGATTGCCTCTCTTTTTAAGTCCGGATCACCTTCAATAACTTTCCGTCGTTTTTCATCCAGTTCAAACCGGGCAAGCCGGGCAAGCCGGGTCGCCAGCGCAACCAGAGTCCGGGCTTGCTTCTAACCTGTTTCAGGATGTTGCAGGACATATTCCTCTCTTTTTTCTTTCTATGCCGGGATTGAAATTTACCGGGAGAACCAAAGGGCGGCTCCGGCAAAGGACCTCCGCGAAATAATATTTTCTCCCTCCCGGTAACCCCGCCCCCGAGCATGTAAAGGCGGGGCTACAGGGTCGGCCATCTCTTCAATGCGGCACTGGTCGGCTCCGGCAGACTGGTTTGATCGATGGGCTGGGCGTTGTTGTCATAAGGGGATGAGGATAAGCGGTCATAGGAAAAAGTTGACAAAGTTTGAGCGAAATTTTAGGATCAGCTTAAATTCCGATGTCGTCGGATTGCTTTGTCGCTTCGCTCCTCGCGATGACGTGGCAAACAGTTTTTGCGACGCCATTAATTATTTCGGCCTGCCGACAATTTAATAAGAGAGTGACAATGAAATTCAGATTAATGCTGCTGTTGCTGATAGCTTTCGGGCTCGTCGTTTCGCCCGCCCATGCCAAGAAAGACGGATCCGGCGGGATGCCCCCGGGTTTGCAGAAAAAAGTGAAACAAGGCAAACCCCTGCCGCCGGGCTGGCATAAGAAATTATCCAAAGGCGATGTTTTGCAACGGGATATCATGCTCAGGGGTGCTATTGTCGCGCCGCTGGATCCTCTCGGAATCGTGACCATCAGGATCGAGGACAAGGTTTTTCGGGTTATGCAGAAAAGCCGGGAGATTGTGGATATCCTCCACGAATAGGGTTGCAAGCGGGCGCTTGGTATCTCAGTCAGCCGCCTTCCGTCCGGGCCAGCCATTTTTTGATCATTTCGGTCAGGATCTTCGGGTCGGCCGGCTTGGAAATAAAGTCATTCATCCCCGCCGCGATACATTTTTCACGTTCGCCTACCAGGGCGTGGGCGGTCATGGCGATAATCGGCACCCCGCTTTTATCCCGGCACAATTCGTCATCCGAGTTTTTCCATCCCCTGATTTGCCTGCTTGCTTCATAACCGTCCATTTCCGGCATCTCGCAATCCATGATGATCAGATCGAAAGATCCGGCCTTCAGGGATTCGAGAACCTCGCGGCCGTTGCTCGCTATTGCGGCCCGGCAGCCTAGTTTTTCAAGAATAGCCAGGGATACCTGCTGGTTGATGACGTTATCCTCGGCGACCAGGATCCGGGCTTCACCCTCAAGCCCTTCTGCTTCGGCAATGGAGTGGCGGGTGATCAGATTTTTATCCTCGTGTTCCGTCGACTGGCGGTCAAGCAGAACCCTGTCCAGGCATTTTTTCAGAAGAGAATCCGTAACCGGCTTGCTCAGGTAGGCGGAAAAGCCCTTGGCCGTCAGCCGGGCGGCGTCGCCGCGCTTGCCCTTCGAGGTCATCATGATGAGCTTGCTGGTGCTGACCAGGGGGTTCTCTTTGATGGCGGTGCCCAGCGCTTCTCCGTCCATTTCCGGTAATTGCATATCGAGGATGACCAGATCGAAGGGCTTGCCGGCCCGAGCCGCATCCTCCAGTATTTCCATGGCGGCTTTTCCGTTTGAGGCGGCCGCGAGGTTTTGACAGCCCCAGGTTTCAAGAATATTCTTCAGATCAATGTTGTGGCCTGTTTCGTGGTCGTCGACGATCAGCAGCCGGCAGCGGTCAAGATTCGCGGATTTTCGATTGATTGCCGCCCTGTTCCCGCCGGTGAATAACTGTTTCCGGAATCCCACGGTAAACCAGAAGGTGGCCCCCTTTGCGCTAGAGCTTTCCATACCTATTTCCCCACCCATCATTTCGGTGAGCTGTTTGGAGATCGACAGGCCAAGGCCGGTGCCACCATATTTTCTGGTGGTGGAAGAGTCGGCCTGGAGGAAGGGGGTGAACAGGGAATCCCGCAGTTCCGGGGGAATACCGACGCCGGTGTCGCTGACCGTGAAGAGCAGCTTTACTTCGGAACCCCGCTCTTCCCGGACGGCGACTTCGATCGATATTTCACCTTTTTCGGTGAATTTCACGGCATTTCCGGCCAGGTTGATAATTATCTGGCGCAGCCGACCGGGATCGCCGACCAGCAAATAAGGCACCGCCGGTTCGATCCGGCAGGTGAGCTTCAGGCCTTTTTGCCGGGCCCGCGGAGCCAGAATGTCATTGATGTCTTTCATGGTGTGCCGCAGATCAAAATTGATCTCCTCCAGGTCGAGCCTGCCGGCCTCGATCTTCGAAAAGTCGAGAATGTCGTTGATGATCGCCAGCAGGGCATCGGCGCTGGTCTTGATGATCCGCGCAAATTTCCGTTGTTTCGGTTTGAGGTCTGTGTCCAGGAGCAGGCCGGTCATGCCGATCACCCCGTTCATCGGGGTGCGGATTTCGTGGCTCATGTTGGCCAGGAAGTTGCTTTTGGCCAGATTGGCGGATTCGGCAACATCCCGGGCGATCCGCAGTTCCTCCGCCCGTTTTCTGGCGGTGATATCGGTCAGCATGCCGTCCATATAGAGCAGTTCGCCCTTGTCGTCCAGGGTGGCGCGGGCATTTATTGAAATATCCACCACTGTCTGGAGATCCTTTTTATGCATCCGGGCCTCAAAATTCGTCACCGAGCCGTTGGCCGCCAGCTTCCGCAGCAGTTCCTCCCTTCGGGTTGGATCTTCATAGTAATGGTTGATATCCCGATCTTCCTTGAACATTTCATCCGGGGAGTCATAAGCGAAAATATCGGCCAGGGCCTGGTTGGCCATGGTCAGTTCGCCTTGCGGGGTTGTCCGGAAGATGCCTTCGTTGGCGTTTTCGAAAATGGTCTGGTATTTTCTCTCGGCTTCGGCGGTCTGGGCCTTCATGAGATTAACCCGGTCGGCCAGGGCCAGGGCCAGGAGCAGCATGGTCAGCGATGACCCGTATTGGGGGCCGTAGAGAGAGAAAAAGTTGGCCGGCAGTACCCCGAAGGCCCGGAGGGCGCTGACGATAACCCCGGCGAAAAACATCGACCAGGCCAGCATGAAATATCGGGCCGGCTGGTATTTATCGATCAGGCGGAGGATGCCGCTTGCCACGCTGGCTAACATCAGGATCAGGGCAAGCAGGGAACCGGTCTGGATCGCCAGGGAATAATGACCGGCCAGGGCGGCGCCTACCGGAACCAGGCAGAGAGTATTCAGCAGAACTATCACCCTGTCGAATCTGGGCAGATATTCCCTGGTGGTCAGAAAAGACCTGGTAAACATGCCGACTCCCAAGGCCGAAAGCGCCACGAAAATCGGCACTGAATAGTTGTTCCACCAGACCAGATTCGGCCAGAGATATTCATAGGCGGATCCGTTCATCGTCATCTGAAAGAGACCGAAATTGGTTATGAAAAATACATAGTACAAGTAGTTTTTATCGCGGATGGTGATCCACATCAGCAGGCTGTAAATGATCATCAGCAGGATTGAACCGTAATAAAGGCCGAGCCCGAACTGGGCATTGTGATCCTTTTGGACAAAGGCTTTCTCGCTCATCAGGACCAAAGGGATGTTCATGGTACTCTCCGTCTCGAAGCGGAGATAGATCGGGCGGCCGTTTAACGCGGCCGGCGGGATCGGGAAGACAAAATGGCGGTTGCGGATTTCCCTCTCATTGAAGGGCAGGAGGTCCCCGGCGGTTTTTTCGCGGTAGCCGCCCTTCCCGGTCGGTAGAAAAAAGCTGATATGATCGAAAAGGGGATAGTCCACTTCCAGCAGCCACTTTTCAGCAGCTGGGGATTGCAGGGCTAACCTGATCCAGTAGACCGAATCGGTGAAACCAAAATTGGGGCTTTTCTCTTTATTGGCCGTGAATTCCGAGGCATAAGGCTCCCGGCTGACCTCTTCGAAGGTCAAAGTCCCATCCGGATCTTCCAGGATCTCCAGATGTTTTCCCAGGGGATACGACTCCCGGTTTTCCTGGATGGACAGCGGCTCCCCGGCGTTTACCGGATTCGGCCCCCAAAGCAGAAACAGGGCATAAATGATAATTGTTGTCAGCGGAGCGAGGAATGCCGGAAGACTTCCGGTCTCTGCCTTGAGAGCGGAACGGGAAAATATTTTCAAGAGATTGCCTCTGGCGGTTTGTTTTTGAAAATACCTGGAGCCATTTCCAGGTATTTTAATGTTGCCCTGGCAAGAATTCAGGTATTTAATTAATCATATAACCTGATTTTATAAAAGATAATATTGATCAGGGCGGACAAGGTTTGCGGCCGCCCGTTTACTGTACGGAATTAACACAGTTTCTGCTTGCTGAATTACTTGGGGAGGTTATATTTAGGATTCATTCTTACCGGCCGGGGCGAAGTTCTTTTAGCGACGGCTATTCTCTGAAAACATCTGGCAGACCGGGCAGGAAATGACTGACAAATTTAGCGATTCGGCACCATTTCCTCGTCGTGCCAAAGAAGATCTCGCCGCGCCGCTTGACTTCGAACGATGCGTAAATATTTTCGGGGGCAACAGAGGGGCCGCGTTGAAACTTCTCCATGATTTTGTGAAGAACTTCGACAGCCGCCTTAAGCTCCTCGCCGGTGCTCTTGCCGTTGCCGATTGCGAGGCGGTCCGCCGGGAAGCGCATTCCATAAAGGGAGCAGCGGCGGTACTTGCCGCGACACCCCTGAAGACCGCTGCCGAGCTGCTTGAAGAGGCGGCCAAATCAGGGGATTTGGTGGAAGGTGCCAAGTGTCTTCAGGCCATTGAAAGAGAAATTGCTCTTTTGACGACCTTTTGCGGTAAATTACAGAAGTGAGCCGACTGATAAGCGGGTAATCTGATCATGTATCGGTCATGACGAAGGCAGGCTGAAGAATGACACGTATTGTAATCGTTGAAGACCACCCGCTGGTGCTTAAAGCGGTTAAGCACCTTTTTGGTGAAAAAGACAGCATGTCGGTAGTCGGCGAGGCTCATTCAGGCAAAGCGGCCGTGGACAAGATCAGGGAGCTGCGGCCCGATGTGATTATTCTGGACATTTCATTGCCCGATATCAACGGGCTTGATCTTTGTCCGCTGTTTCTCGATATTTTACCGGAAGTGAAGATAATTTTTTTCACGATGCACGAGGAGGTTTCCTGCATTCATCGAGCCCTCGGCAGCGGCGCCATCGGTTATGTCCTGAAGTCGTCCCGGGTGGATTGTCTGGTCGAAGCCGTCAAGCAGGCTCGGAAGGGCAAATACTATTTGGACCCCGAGGTTAACCAGACCGGCGTAAAGGGTTTTCCGGGCCGTGATTACGATCCGGCTACGATTAAAGACAAGTCGGGGGCGATTCCCCTTCCCGCCGGCTTGAGTGCCAGGGAGTTTCAAGTTCTGCAGTTGGTTCTTGACGGTTCGACCAACAGGAAAATTGCCGATCTGCTCTGCCTCAGTCCCAAAACGGTTGAGAAACATCGGGCCAATATCATGGAGAAGTCCAAATCACGGACTCCGATGGATCTTTTTCGTTTTGCCGTCAAAAATCAAATCATCGATCCCGACGGCTGGTAGGATCGCTTTGCCCGAAACCGGCTAAATAAAAGAGGAATAATTATGACTTTACAGGAAAAAATCCAAGCTGATTTGAAGGAAGCCATGCTGGCCAAGGATCAGGCCCGGATCTCGGCTCTGCGAATCATTCTGGGAGAATTCGCCCGGCAGCCCAATAAGGAGCTAACCGATCAGGAAGTACAGGGCGTGATTCGCAAGCTGGTCAAATCGGAAAATGAAATGACCGCCGCGAGCGGGACTACCGACACCGCCTACCTGGCGGCGCTGGAAAGCTATCTGCCCAAACAGCCCACCGAGACCGAGATCAGAGAGTGGATCGCCGCTAATCTCGACTTGAATGAATATGCCAACAAGATGCAGGCCATGAAGCCGATCATGAACCATTTCGGCGGCGCGGCCGACGGCAACATGGTCCGGAGGATTCTGGATAGTTTATAGGCATTATCGTGACCGGGCGCGGCTGTTTGGGGCCTGATTAATCCTTGAACCGGTCGGCCAGTTCGGAAACCGCCATGGCGTACATATTCGAGTTGTTCCACTTGGTTATGGCCTGGAAATTGGGATAACCGGCCAGATAGCGCATGGAGCCGTCCTCATGTTCCAGCCCCACGATGGTCACCTCGCGATCGTCGGGCGGAGGAACCATCGGCACCTTCTGGATGGTCATGACCTCACGCCAGGGCAGCAGGCCTTTCCGCCCTTTTTTGTATGCCTGCTCAAGTTGTTCACCCTTTAATTCCTTGCCGATATCCTGATAGATCGGGGCGCCGAAGGTCCATTTATAACGGTGCAGATAGTTGGCGATACTGGCGAGAATGTCGGGAATCGAAGCCCAGACATCCCGACGGTTGTCGTTGTCGAAATCGACCGCGTACTCCCTGAAGCTTGAGGGGATGAACTGGGTCTGGCCGAAGGCGCCGCCCTAGGAGCCGTTGACGCCGTGGGGGTCGATCCCGTTCTCCCGGCACAGAAGGAGGAAGTTGATCAGCTGGGTGCGATAGAAGGTGCTCCGGCGCGGATAGGCGTCGAACATGGTGTTCAGGGTCCTGAACATGTTGAACGATCCTTCATGCGTGCCGTATCGGCTCTCAATCCCCCAGATCGCCACGATGATCTCCCGTTCGACTCCCAGCTCTTTTTCGATGCGGTCCAGCAGGGCTTTGTGTTTGACCAGTTTATTGCGGCCCTCGGCGATAACCTTGGCGGTAATAAAGCGGGGATAATATTCGTGCCACGGCCGCGCTTCCCATTGCCGGTCCATCAATTCCAGCGGGCGTTTCAAGATTGAGACCCCGGCGAACAGTTCATTCAGTTCCCCGGCCTCGAAGCCATGTTCTTCCTTCAGTTCGCTGAAGAGTTCCCGATATCGCGAACTGTCGAGATTGATGGTCTGGCCGTCCTCGACCAGATCGGCGGCCAGGGGTTTCGAGTTTTCCGCTGCCGCGACCGGGGCGCCGGCCATAAAAGGGAAGGCCAGCATGGCAACCGCTATAATGACTAATAGTTGGTAGATGCTGTTGGTAGTATTTATTTCTTTCATCCAAAAACCTCGTTGAATTCGTTAAAAAAGCACTTCAGCATCTCGTCCGGCAGCTGGTTGATCCCCGCGGCGGCGGGCCGTCCGCCGCCGGTAGGAAAAGAGCGGCACAGGTCGTCCGCGCCGATCCGGTTGGCCAGGGGGGCGCGGATGCTGGCCAGGCTGGTGGCATCGCCGTTGTCTATCAAGATGGCATGGGCAAGATTTTCGCGCTCCCTGGCCTTCTCGTTAATAAAGACCCCGGCCACTCTGCGGCACCACGCCGAATCGGGGAAGCGGAATATCCTGCCGACCTCGTCTTCCTGTTCGGCTTCGTATTGTCTGGCCTTTTTCATATCGTTTTCGAATCCCTGCCGCAGTTTATTCAATTCCGGCGAAGAATGCCAGAAATCGAAAGGATTCCGGAAATTTTTTAGAGAGTTGTAGAGTTCGCACGGGTGAAAGTGGAGGTCCTCGATTGATCGGCCGTAACCGTTGTAATTGAGGAGTTCGCCCAGTTCCCGGAGCATGGCGGTCTCCTTTGCGGTGAAGGCGGTTCCGGCGGCCGCCTGCTGCGCGGCCTGGTGGAGATTGTCGCCGTAGGCGCCGATGATCGCCCACTCGCGAAAGCGGCCGTTCAGCCGGCGATCCACGATCAGCGAGGTGCAGGTTTCCGGCGAGGGATCGATCTGGGCCTCCAGGTTGGGTGAATCCGGCAGCTCTCCCGCGTAATGATGGTCGATGTAGAGGACCCGGTTGGCGACGAGGAGTTTTTCCAGGGCGGGGCGGTTG
>JBHEOZ010000008.1:0-18896 GCA_046260555.1 Desulfurivibrionaceae bacterium | reverse complement strand
GAGTAATCCAAGCCGGAAAGCTGAGTTAATAACCTCCTTGACATGCGCCGGGATTCAGGCTCAACTTTGATTGTCGTAAGGAATGACAAGTTCGTAGAAAGTCACGGGATGGCTTGGCAAGCCCCCGACAGGCGCGAGGATGGAGAAATGGGAGACATGGTGGTAACCTGCCGGAAATGCGGCGCGAAGAACAGGGTCTCGGCGGCAAAGCAGCATCTCGGGCCGAAATGCGGCAAATGCCACGTTACGCTCGATTTGAGCGGGGCGCAGCTTGGCGCCGCGGAAGTGAGCGATGCCAATTTTGACACCTTTCTCGCCTCCACCGATCAGGTAGTGATGGTCGATTTCTTTTCTCCGACCTGTGGACCATGCCGCGGCATGATGCCGGTAGTCGAAAGTCTGGCCGATCGTTTCCGGGGCCGGGCTGTTGTTGCCAAAATCGACAGTACGGTGAATCTGGCCGCCGCCTCCCGCTGTGCCATCCGCGGTGTGCCGGCCTTTCTCTTTTTTCGCCACGGGCGGGAAGTTGATCGGTTAACCGGGGCGGTACCGGAAAAGACCCTGGCCGAAAAGCTCGATTCCCTGAGCTGAAAAGCCGGGGGCTTCCTGAGCTGCTCTACAAATCGGCCGGGGACAGGATGAAGTCGGCTCCCTCTTCGGCGACCACCATTTTGAAAAATTCACAGCCCAGACAGTTGAAGGTCTTCTGGGCGGCTGTGCCCTGGGGTTTGCCGCCACAGAAGGTTCCGGCAATCCGCCAGCAGAATCTGCCGCCGTTGGTTCCGTTATTAACCCCGTCGTAACTGCCCGGCGCCGCCGAAGGGCAGACTCCGAGTTCTTCGGTTTTGGCGCCGCCCGGCTGCCGTTCGCATTTTTTTATTTCCCAACAGTTTTTAATAGATGACATTCTTCTATAATCTCCATGCCTTATGTTGATCACGCCAGAAATCTAACGGTAGATAATTCAGGATTATCTCTGCTAATCACTAGCCAAGGAGATTGAAACTGTCAACTACATTGTAGGACAAATTGCCCCCGCCGCCGGGCGGAATATTCGCTAACGGCCATTCGCCGGGTCGGCAACCCGTCGATATTTCGGCGTTATGATTGACAGCGTTGCCTCTTTGCAGCTGACCCGGTCTCGAACGTTTATTGACCCGGGTAGCTGGTGAAGAGGCTGGGTTAACGACCTTTGATGGCGTTAGACCGCCTATTCTGTTAAAAGATATACACTTTGATGGCGTCGCAAAAACTCCGATCTACTGCGTCTTAGCGTATTATTGCCCCTTCGGCATACCACATGTATGGCCTCAGTCGCAAAAACACACTACTCCTGGTATATCGAAGTTTTTGTTTAGCCATCCCGTGACAATTTGCAGCAACGCAGGAGCTGGCGACTTTTTGCGACGCCATCAAATATCAACCCGCAAACAACCAGAGTGGAGGGACGAAAATGCAGGTGCTGATCCTTTATTATTCCAAGAGTAACAATACCAGGAAACTTGCCGAGGCGATCGCCGAAGGGGTCGGCGCGGCCGGGGCCGAGCCGGTCCTTAGGAATACCGACGAAGTAAGCAAGGAAGATTTTCGCAATGCCGCCGGGGTTATTGCCGGCTCCCCGGTCTATTTCGGGTTGATGGCGGCCCAGCTCAAGAAGGTCTTCGACGATTTCGTCGGCCTGCGTCGCGAGATGGAAAACAAGGTCGGGGCCGCCTTTGCTTCCGGTAATCATCATAGCGGCGGCAAGGAAACCACCATTTTTTCCATCCTGCAGTGCATGCTGATTTACGGGATGATTATCGTCGGCGATCCGATGGACGCTTCAGGGCATTACGGGGTGGCCTGTTGCAAGGAGCCGGATGCGACCGCGGTCTCCGACGGCTTTAAGCTGGGGAAGAGGGTGGCGGATTTGTGTGCCAGGTTGTAGGTAGTGCCTGTCCATAAATGGTCTTTTTGCCCGATAACTTCGTCGCCGCGGAGTTGGAAAGTGCTCACGTACTCAAGTACGCTGCGCTTTTCCAACATCCTTGCTTCTCGTTCTCGGACAAAAATCCTCATTTCTGGACAGACACATAGGTAGGGTCCGGTGACGGAATCAGTGGCCGGGGTTCGGGCATAAAAAAAATCCCCGGCCGAAAGAGCCGGGGATTGTGGAGGATTGGTGAGGTTGGGCTATTTTGAACCGCAGGTGCAACCGCAACCGCACCCCGAAGATTTTTTTTCTTCCTGTTTCGCCATTACCCCGGCTTCGCCGCAGGCCGGGCACTTTTTCGGTTTACACCTGCCTTCCTTGGTTTCGCCGCACTTTTCACATTTAAATTCAGCCATTGGTTTCTCCTTATCCTGTGGTTTGATATACTTTTATTAAAGCCATTATTGGGAATTGTTGTTGTTTAACAAAAGTAATTTCGAACCTTATGATTGTCAAGGGCCTTGGAAAGTGTAATAAAGATCATATAATACAATACGAAATATGGAAGAAGCGGGACGAATCGCAAACCTTAAACGGAAGGTGTGACATGTTGGTCAAGGAAAATTCTACTTTATACAGCGGCGGACTCCAGGGGGCCGAAAGTTATTTCGGCGAGGTCGCCGAAAAATGGGGAATAAAGGAGGTCAATTTCACCTTTGCCGGCCGGATTCCCAACCGGAACCGGAACCTGGTGGTTGTTTCCGACGAGGAATTGCGCCGCGGCGATATCAGCATGGAACTCGCCTCGAAGATGATGAAGCGCAACTACTACGAGGCGGAAAAACTCCGTAAGGTTTTGCAGGTCATCTTCCATATGGTCAATAACGGCCACCAGATCTTCGTGGTCGGCACCATTCAGGATGACAACACCGTCAAGGGCGGCACCGGTTGGGCGGTGGAGCTGGCCAAGCTCTTCAACCGGCCGGTTCATGTCTACGGCCAGGTTCGCAAGGGCTGGTATACTTGGCGTGACGGGGCTTGGCGCGAAGATCATCCCCGGATCGAACATGAAACCTTTGTCGGGACCGGGACCAGGCATCTTACCGAGGACGGCCGCAGGGCAATCGAACAACTGTTCGCCGACTCTTTCGAGTCCTAGAACCCCGTAAACCATAAAGTTTCGCAAGATTGCGAAGGGATTTTGCGGGCCAACAAGGCGCGACTTCCGGCGCATAGCAGCGCTCTGTAACGGAAGTTGCAACGCAGTTGGCCCGCAAAATAACGAGCAAGATGCGATGGTTTAGGGGTTACGGGGTACTAGACCGCTAGCCGGATGGTAGCCATTCGGCCATCCTCGGGTTAATCACGGATTTACCTTCAGGAACAGGAGTTTTTTTACGGGCGGGATAATGCTCTTTTTGCTTGACATCGTGGGGGCTTAAGGTTATTTTTGCCCGTTTATCGAATCACCCCATGTTTTTTTGAGATGAATAGGTCCTTAATTCGTTGCCAGCCCCAGCACGCGGGGCTTTTTTCATTTAATCACTGAAGGCAACTTGATCAGGGCGGATTTTTAAATCCGCCGCAAATGTAATTTTAGAGGAAGTGGAACATGAGTAGAGATCTGAGCAAGGTCAGAAATATTGGGATCAGCGCCCATATCGACTCCGGCAAGACTACGCTGACTGAGAGGATTCTGTTTTATACCGACAGGATTCACGCCATTCACGAGGTAAGAGGCAAGGACGGAGTCGGCGCCAAGATGGATTCCATGGAACTGGAAAAGGAGCGGGGCATCACTATCGCCTCGGCTGCTACCAACTGTACCTGGAAGGATCTCGATATTAATATTATCGATACCCCCGGCCACGTCGATTTCACCATCGAGGTTGAAAGAGCCTTGCGGGTTCTGGACGGGGCGGTGCTGATTCTTTGTTCGGTCGGCGGCGTCCAGTCCCAGAGCATTACGGTTAACCGCCAGATGACCCGTTACAAGGTGCCGCGCATCGCCTTCATCAACAAATGCGATCGCACCGGCGCCAATCCGGCCCGGGTTACCCAGCAGCTCCGGGAAAAACTGGCTCTCAACGCTCTGCCCATGCAGCTTCCCATCGGTCTCGAAGGTGACATGAAGGGGGTTATCGATATCGTCACCATGAAGGCGGTTTATTACGAAGGCGAATTCGGCGAAAAAATTCGGGAGGATGAGATTCCCGCCGAACTGCGGGATGAGGCGGAGGAAATGTACGAGCAGCTGCTCGATGCCGCTTCCATGTTCTCCGAAGAGTTGATGGAGGCGATACTGGAAGGTACCCCCACCCCGGCAATGATTATCGAGGCGGTGCGCCTCGGGACCCTCGAACTGGGGATCACCCCGGTCTTTGTCGGCTCCGCTTACAAAAACAAGGGGGTGCAGAGCCTTCTCGATGCGGTCATGTATTATCTGCCCTGTCCGACCGATATTGAGAATACCGCCCTGGATCTCGACCATGACGAAGTTGAGGTCCAGGTCACCAACAATCCGGATGATCCGATGGTCGCCCTGGCCTTCAAGCTCGAGGAGGGCCGCTACGGTCAGCTCACATACCTCCGGACCTACCAGGGCACCATCAAAAAAGGCGATTCCATCATAAACACCCGAACCGGCAAGAAAGTCAAGGTCGGCCGTCTGGTCCGGATGCATTCCGATGAAATGGAGGAGATCCAGGAATCCGGCGCCGGCGATATTGTCGCCCTGTTCGGCATCGATTGCGCTTCCGGTGACACCTTCTGCGACGATTCGGTCAACTATTCGATGAGTTCCATGTACATTCCCGAACCGGTTATCTCGCTGGCCATAAAACCGGTCGACAACAAGGCCCAGGGTAATATGTCGAAGGCTCTGAACCGGTTCACCAAGGAAGATCCGACCTTCAAGACCTTTGTCGATGACGAGAGCAACGAGACCATTATCTCGGGTATGGGCGAGCTCCATCTCGAGGTCTATATTGAACGGATGAAGCGGGAGTATAACGCTGAAGTCCAAGTCGGGGCGCCCCAGGTCTCCTACCGGGAGACGATCAGTCAGCGGGCCGACTTCGACTATACCCACAAGAAACAGACCGGCGGCTCCGGCCAGTTCGGGCGGGTGGCCGGTTACCTTGAGCCTCTGGAGGAGGGTGATTACGAATTCGTCGACAACATCGTCGGCGGCTCGATCCCCCGTGAGTTTATCTCCGCCTGCGACAAGGGTTTCCAGAAAAGCCTTAAAAAAGGCGCCCTGGCCGAGGCTCCCGTTACCGGAGTGCGGGTCGTCATTAATGACGGTAACTCCCATTCGGTGGACTCTTCCGATGTGGCCTTCCAGCTCGCCGCGGTCGGCGCCTTCAAGCAGGGCTACATGAAGGCCAAGCCGATCCTGATGGAGCCGATCATGAAAGTCTCCGTCGAAGGACCCACCGAATTTCAGGGCTCGGTGATGGGCAGTTTGAATCAGCGGCGCGGCATGGTGCTCGGCACCTCCGAGGAAGGCAATTACACGGTGATCGATGCCGAGGTGCCCCTCTCCGAAATGTTCGGTTATTCCACCATTTTGCGCTCCCTGACCCAGGGCAAGGCGGAGTTCACCATGGAGTTTTCGACTTTTCGCCAGGTTCCGAAGAATGTCGCTGAAGAGATTGTTAAAGAGCGCCTGAAGGAAAAGAAGTAAGATCAATTAACCAGCTGCCCGGTCGGCGCTGAATCCGCTGGAGTCGGAGTGGAGCCGCCGGCATGGCGCGTTCTCGGAACGAGACCAACAGTTTCGTAATTACAGGAGATTAGATATGCAAAAAATGGATCCGGCCGATAAGAATCCGTTACGAATTTTTGCCCGGGACAGCGAAGGCAAGCCGGTAGATAAACGCATGGGCTTGTTGATGTCCAGGCCCGGCCTCGGCAAGACCGCCATCCTGGTGCAGATTGCCCTTGATAATATCCTGCGGGGCAACAAGGTCCTCCATGTCAGCATCGGGCAGAGCCTCGACAAGACCCGGGCCTGGTATGACGATATTTTCAAGGATATATTTGCAGGCGTAAAGCTCGATGAAAGTAAGGAGCTTCGTGACGAAGTGTTGCGCAACCGGCTGATCATGACCTTCAAGGAAGCTGATTTCACCCGGCCCAAGCTTGAAGAGCGGGTTAACGATCTGGTGGTTCAGGATGTTTTCATGCCGGGCATCATAATTATCGATGGCTATGATTTCGAGAACAGCGCGGCCCGGGAAATCGCCGATCTCAAGGATATGGCCGATGTTCTGGGTTTGCAGATCTGGTTCTCGGCCCTCCGCCATCGCGACGATGATCGCATCAGTGACGAGGGGGTTCCGGCGCCCTGTCATGATGTCGGCCGTTTTTTCGACACCGTGGTGATGATTCAGCCCGAGAAGAACCAGCCCGACCTTTCCCTGGTCGTAATCAAGGACAGCCTCGGCAGCGTCAAGCCGGGCAAGGTTCTCGATCTGGATCCTTCAACTTATCTGGCCAAGGAAGCTTGACGGCGAAGTAAGCGATTACAGGGCGCCGAATCCGTTGTGTTATCACCCTGCTCATGTACACCAGTACACATCGCAGGGTGATGCCTTGCATCTCCACCACCCTGTAATCGCTTGCCAGACGGGAGATTGGCCAATCATGGGCGGTTTATCCAGTGACTGGTTGCACGGCGAAGGCATAGGTTCGATCAGCCATGCCTGGCGTCTAGCCGGCTTCGGCAAGCATTAATTATTTGATCATTTTTTTAATAACTGATTATATGGCAGCATAGGTTTCGACCTTGCTGCCATTTTTTTACTCAACTTTCTGAGTTTGGTTAATCTCCCGATAATAAAGGGGTTTTGGCGATTTATTCGTGCCTGTGTCCACAAGAATCCAAGAAGAAAAGCTTTAAAATCAGTCATTCTGGCTCCCGGCTTCTGGCTCCTGGCTTCTCACCATGGAATGCCACTATGACTCAGATTCATTTTATGACAGCAAACCAATACCATAAGACAAACCAGAAAGTTGAGTTTTTTAGTGAGGATCATGAAATTCAGACCATGTATCGACATCCACGCAGGCCGGGTCAAGCAGATTGTCGGCTCCACCCTGTCCGACCTGGACGAATCCGGCCTGCGGACTAATTTTGCCTCCGATCAGCCCCCATCCTACTATGCGGATCTGTATCGGCGGGATAATCTGACCGGCGGGCATATCATCATGCTCGGGGCCGGTAATGAGGAGGCCGCTCTGGAGGCCCTGGCCGCCTGGCCGGGCGGGATGCAGCTCGGCGGCGGCATTACCGCGGACAATGCTCTCTATTGGCTTGAAAAGGGGGCCGCGGCGGTTATTGTCACCTCCCATGTCTTCAAGGATGGGGTGGTGCATGAAGAGCGTTTGCGTAAGCTGGCCGGGCTGGTCGGCAGCGACCGGCTGGTGATCGACCTGAGTTGCCGGCAACGGGATGGGCGCTACTATGTGGTGACCGACCGGTGGCAGAAGTTTACCGAGATTGAGGTTTGCCGGGAATCCCTGGCTTTTTTCGCCGGCTTCTGTTCCGAGTTTCTGATCCATGCCGCCGATGTCGAGGGCAAATGCGAAGGGGTGGCCGTCGATCTGCTCGCCGATCTGGCCGACTGGGTGACCATTCCCACCACCTATGCCGGCGGCGTCAAGGACATTGAGGACCTTCGCCTGGTTCGCGAGCTGGGCCGGAACAATTTGGACGTCACCATCGGCAGCGCCCTCGATATCTTCGGCGGCAGCGGCATTACCTACGGGGAAGCGGTAGCCTTCTGCCGCGAGAGTTGATGAGAGACGAGGAAGGTCAGGGGCTGGCCCCCATTACCGTCAGGGTGTCGGATGATCTTTATCGCGCCTATCAGCGCTGTACCTGGATTCTAATCAACGAGACCGGCAAGAGTCAGCTGGAAATCATGGACGAAATGGTCCGTGATTTTCTGATCAAACATGGCTGCTGAACCCGCCAGGGATCTTTTTTGCGAGGGCCTCGACCCCGGCTGGCCGGATAAAAACCA
Organism: Desulfurivibrionaceae bacterium; assembly: GCA_046260555.1. Classification (GTDB taxonomy): domain Bacteria; phylum Desulfobacterota; class Desulfobulbia; order Desulfobulbales; family JAGXFP01; genus JAGXFP01. The sequence continues at coordinate 10,952 of JBHEOZ010000008.1, read as the reverse complement.
TTCTGGTGGACATTTTGCCCAAACGACCAGCCCAATTCACTGCTCCCCAAAACGAAACTCCGGCGGAACAGCTCTCCGGAGTTCTCGAACGCATCACCTTCCACAGCGAGGCAACCGGCTTCACGGTCGCCCGTCTCCAGCCCGATGATCCCGACAGCGAGCCTGTCACCGTGGTCGGGGTCTTGTCCGATGCCCCGGTCGGCTCTTCCCTGGAGCTTACCGGCCGCTGGCAACGGGATCCCCGCCACGGCCGCCAGTTTAAATTCGATGGTCACCGAATCGTCAAACCCACAACTATTAAAGGCATGGAGAAATATCTGGGCTCCGGACTGATCAAAGGGGTCGGGCCCGTTAATGCCGCCCGGATCGTCAAACACTTCGGGACCGACACCTTGGAAGTGCTCGATCATAATCCCGAGCGACTCTCCGAGGTAAGGGGCTTGGGGAGCAAGCTGGCTGCAAGGATCAAGGAGACCTGGCTTGAGCAGCAGGATATCCATGAGATCATGATTTTTTTGCAGGGCCACGATATTTCCGCCGCCTATGCGGTAAAAATCTATAAAAACTACGGCAGAAAGGCTTTGCGGGTGGTCAAAGAAAACCCCTACCGGCTGATCGAGGATATCCGGGGAGTGGGATTTAAGATCGCTGACCGGATTGCTGTTTCGGTGGGACTGCCGAGAGATGATCCGGCCCGGATCAAGGCGGGACTGCTGTTCGTGCTTAACGAGGCCATGGGGCGGGGCCACTGTTATCTGGAGCGGGCCGAGCTTTTCGCGGCGGGCCGAGTTCTCCTAGAGGTCCCGGCGGCAATGGTCGAGGCCGGGCTGCCGGAGCTGGCCGGGGCGGAACAGGTGGTGATCTCCGGGGAGCGGGTTTATCTTGGTTTTCTCTATCAAGCCGAGTTGGGCGCGGCCAAATCCCTGGTGCGGATCGGAGACGGTCCGGCGCCCTGGGGCAAACTCGACCCGGCCGCTGAGCTCCAAAAGATTCGCGGGAAAATAGGTTTTGAGCTGGCGGACGAGCAGGCGGAAGCCCTCGGCCTGGTTCTGGCAAGCCGCCTGGCGGTTCTTACCGGCGGCCCGGGCACCGGTAAAAGCACGATCCTTAAAGCGATGATGCTGATGCTGGAGGGAAAGGGGGTGCGCATCCTCCTGGCGGCGCCGACCGGCAGGGCCGCCAAACGGCTGGCCGAGGCGGCCGGCCGCAATGCTTCGACCATTCACCGGCTCCTGGAGTTTTCCGCCTTTGAAGGGGGTTTCAGCCGCAATGGTGACAACCCCCTGGAGGTGGATCTGCTGGTGGTCGATGAGGTGTCAATGCTGGATATCGTTCTGGCCAACGCCTTGCTGCGGGCGGTGCCGACCGGGGCCGCCGTGCTGCTGGTCGGCGACGGTGATCAGCTGCCCGCGGTTGGTCCCGGCAATTTCCTCAAAGATATCATCGAGTGGGGAGCGGCGCCGGTCGCCCGCCTCACCCGGATATTCCGGCAGCAACAGGGCAGTCTGATCAGTGTCAACGGGGCCCGGGTCAATAACGGCGACTTTTTCGATCTTTTGCCGGGCTATCGGGGGGAGAAGGATTTTTACTATATCAACCGGGATAATCTCGAGGAGATCGAAAAAGAGATCGTCTCGCTCTGCGGGGGGAGGCTGGCCGAAAAATACGGTTATGACCCCATGCGCGATATTCAGGTCCTGACCCCGATGCGCAAGGGGCTGATCGGGGTGGAGAATCTCAACCTCCGCCTGCAGGAAGTGCTCAACCGGGCCGCTCCGGGTGAAGCGGCGGACTTCGGTTCCGGCGGCCGTTTTCGGAGAGGCGATAAGGTTATGCAACTCCGCAATAATTACGAGAAGGAGGTCTTCAACGGTGACCTTGGCTTTGTGACCGGGATCGATGGCGACGATCGGGTTATGACCGTGGAGTTCGACGACCGGCCGGTCAGGTACGGGTTTGGCGAAGTCGACGAACTGCAACTGGCCTATGCGGTGACGGTTCACAAGGCGCAGGGCTCGGAATTCCCCTGTGTGATTTTTCCCGTCCACACCGCGCACTACCCGCTGCTCCAGAGAAATCTGCTTTACACCGGGATTACCAGGGGCAGAAAGCTGGTGATTGTGATCGGCAGCCGCAAGGCGTTATCCATTGCCATCGCCAATGATCGCTTGCAGACCAGAAATTCGGGGCTCATGGAAAGGTTGCGGGAGAGGACGGGGGATTTATGAAGTTTCGGTCGAACTGTCCGAGGGTGGCTCGCCCGGAAACATGTACGGTCAAGGTCGAAGACGGCTTCCCGGGCTTTAGTTAACCCCGCGGCCGGCGTTTTTTATTGTTGAAAAAAGATTATAAACATGATAGGTGTTCCTTTCTGTTAACTGAATAGTCATTCATATTCAGCAAAGTTCCTAAACGGGTTCGCCCCTTTTTTTGAGTTCTTAATGAAAATTCTTCAATTGCTGATCGAGAAGGAAGAGGTCATCGTCAAGCGGTGGCTTAAGCATGTTCTCGCCGCCTTTTCGGCTGACGCAAACAGGTTTCTGGCCAAACAGAATGATCGTTTCGCCAATCCGCTCGGACATAACTTTTCGACGGGCTTGACCGGCTTGTATCGCCACCTGCGCAGCGAAGAGCCGGGGGACGTCACCGAGATCCTCGAACAGTTGATGAAGGTGCGGGCGGTGCAGGCCGAGGATACGCCGGCCGAGTCCCTCGCCTTCATCTTTGCTCTGAAGGAGATCATCAGGGAGGAGTGCCGCAAGGAGTGGACTTCGGAGCTTGATGCGGAGTGGCCGGAGCTGGCCGCCCGGATCGACCGGTTGTCCCTGCAGGCCTTCGACCTTTACATGGCGTGCCGCGAACGGCTCTACATGGTGAGGATTCGGGAGCTGCAGAGTGGTAATCACATCCTGACCGATAACATGAAGTGTCCTTCCGCGATGGTGCGGGAGGATATGCAGAGCAAGAAAGCGGAAAATGATTAGGTAACCTTAAGCCGTTGTCAAAGAATAACATGACCATTCAGTATGGCAAGACGGCATAAGGAGCCGTAATAAGAAGGCTCGAAAATGGCCATGTTATTTCCTGACGGCTCCTAAAACCAAATCAACTAGATGCGAGGTAAATGTAGATGAAAGTCTTACAAGCATTAGGAATTGTCCTGGCGCTGATGCTGCTTGCTTATCTGGGCGAGAAAGTACCCGGCGGGCGGACATTGTTCGGGGTGGTATTGCCGTATCTGGGCTTTGCCGTTTTCATCATCTTTTTTATCGTCAAGGTGATGGGTTGGGCCAAGTCGCCGGTTCCCTTCCGGATCCCGACCACCTCCGGGCAGGCTAATTCGCTGCCCTGGATCAAGCAGAACAAGCTCGATTGCCCTTCGACCACCAGCGGGGTAATCGGCCGGATGCTCCTGGAAGTCCTGCTGTTCCGCTCTCTCTTCAAGAACACCCGGGCGGAAATCCATGAGGGCCCGAAACTCGCCTACGGCACCAGCAAGTTCCTCTGGCTGTTCGGACTTCTCTTCCACTACTCTTTTCTGACCATCCTGCTGCGGCATATGCGTCTTTTCACCGACCCGATCCCCGGCTTTGTCCACATCCTGGAATTCGCCGACGGTTTCATGCAGGTCGGGGTCCCGGTCCTCTACCAGACCGATCTCGTCTTTCTGGGCGCCCTGACCTTCCTGCTCCTGCGCCGCCTGATTTTACCGAATATGCGCTACATTACCCTGCAGTCCGATTATTTCCCGCTGCTGCTGCTCCTGGGCATCGGCACCACCGGCGTCCTGATGCGCTATGTGGTAAGAGTCGATGTGATCGGCATCAAGATGCTCACCCACGGCCTGGTTATCGGCAAGCCCGTCATTGCCGATTCGATCACCGGTATTTTCTTTATTCATCTTTTTCTGATTACGGTCCTGCTCGCCTATTTTCCGTTCAGCAAGCTGATGCACATGGGCGGCGTTTTCCTGAGCCCGACCCGGAATCTGGCCAATAACAACCGGATGAAAAGGCATGTCAATCCCTGGAACGATCCTTCGATCAAACCCCATTCCTATGCCGGTTATGAAGATGAATTCCGTGAGTTCATGGTAGAGGCCGGGCTGCCCGTCGAGAAGGAGCCGGAGCCCAAGCCCGCGGAAGAAGAAGCGCCTGCTGAAGGCGAGACTAAATCCGAGTCTTAATAAGCCTGAATCACCAGCTAATAAGGAATTGCGAAAATGGCAGATACAAAAATTGAGCAAATGAGCGTTAGCGTGGCCAAGGATCCGTCCTTGATGACCGGCGCCATCCCCAAGAAGGACTGGATGGACGTGCCGGCAGTGTTTAAACCCGGCAACTACTGCTATCCCGGCAAGAAGGATATCGTCGAGTATCTCGACAAGAACCTGCCCGGGAATCTCTTCGGTGAGCCGCGTGAATGGAAGGTTGAGGATGATGACTGGAAGCTTCCCGAAAACTGGAAGGAGATCATCATCCAGGGCATGAAGGAACGCCTCGATAAGTTCCGCTCTTTCAAGATTTTCATGGACTGCTGCGTGCGCTGCGGGGCCTGCGCCGATAAGTGCCACTTCTTCCTGGGTACCGGCGATCCCAAAAACATGCCGGTCCTGCGGGCGGAGCTGTTGCGCTCCGTCTACCGGAACGAGTTCTCCAAGGCCAGCAAGATCCTGGGCCGCCTGGCCGGAGCCCGGGAGATGACCTTCGGGGTTCTGAAAGAGTGGTTCATGTATTTCTACCAGTGCACCGAGTGCCGGCGCTGTTCGGTATTCTGCCCCTACGGGATCGACACGGCCGAGATCACCATGATGGCCCGGGAGTTGCTCCATCTGGTCGGGGTCAACACCAACTGGATTCTGGAGCCGGCCGCCAACTCCAACCGGACCGGCAACCATCTGGGCCTGCAGCCCCATACCTTCGCCCAGAACGCCGAGTTCCTTCTCGATGACATCGAGGAGGCCACCGGGGTCAAGCTGAACAATCTTACCTTTAACCGCAAGGGCGCCGAGGTTCTGTTCATCATTCCCTCCGCCGATGTTTTTGCCGAACCGGGCATCTATACCTTCATGGGTTATCTGCTCCTCTTCGAGCATATCGGTCTCGATTACACGATCAGTACCTACGCCTCCGAAGGCGGCAACTTCGGCTCCTTCACCAACAACGAGTTGATGAAGAAACTGAACGGCAAGATGTACGCCGAGGCCAAGCGGCTCGGGGTCAAGTGGATCCTGGGCGGCGAGTGCGGCCACATGTGGCGGGTCGTCCACCAGTACATGGACACCATGAACGGTCCGGCCGACTTCATGGAGGTGCCGAAATCGCCGATCACCGGCACGGTATTCGAAAACGCCGCCTCTTCCAAGATGGTCCATATCAGCGAGTTTACCGCCGATCTGATCAAGCATGGCAAGCTGAAAATCGATAAATCCCGTAACGACCATCGGATCGTTACCTTCCATGATTCCTGCAACCCGGCCCGGGGCATGGGACTGCTCGATGAACCGCGTTATATCATCGAGAATGTCTGCAACGCCTTCCACGAGATGCCGGAAAACACGATCCGCGAGCAGACCTTCTGCTGCGGCAGCGGTACCGGTCTCAATACCGGGGAAATCATGGATCTCAGGATGCGGGGCGGCCTGCCGAGGGCTAACGCGGTCAAGCATGTCCATGACAAGCACGGGGTCAACATGCTCTCCTGTGTCTGCGCCATCGACAGGGCGACTCTGACCTCGCTGATGGAATACTGGAATCCGGGCGTCGAGGTGTGCGGCATTTCCGAGCTGGTCGGCAATGCCCTGATTATGGAAGGTGAAAAAGAGAGGGATTCCGGACTCCGGTTTGAACCTCTTGCTGGAATGGAGGGGTGATCGCGATGTACGACACAGGAAAAATCATACCCGGTTTGCTCGTTTTTGTTGGCTTGGTCACTTTCCCGGTCTGGTACGCTTTCGGCACCGACGCCGGTCCTCTGCCCAATCCGGAAAAACCGACCAAGGCGCGGCAATGCGTTGCGGCTACCGATTACATGCGGACTTCCCACATGGTGCTGCTCGACGACTGGCGCGACAACATCGTTCGCGAGGGCGGCGACCGCCGCGCCAAAACCGAAGACGGCACCGAATATGTCAGGAGCCTGCAGAATGGTTGTATGAACTGTCACACCAGCAAGCAGAAGTTCTGTGATGAGTGTCATACCTATGCAGCCGTTAAACCTTACTGCTGGGACTGCCACATCCAGCCTAAGGAGGCCAACTAATGGATAACAGCAGAAGAAAATTTCTTAAAATAGCCGGTTTATCAGCGATTGCCGGAATTGGAGCGCCGACTGCCTTCAGCGGGCTGCTCAAGGGCGAGGCCCTGGCTAGCGCCCCCGACCTTGAAGAAAATGTTCTGAAGGGCGAGGTCGGCAAACGTTACGGCATCGTGATCGACGTTCGCAAGTTCGCCGAGGACAAGGCCCTGGCCCAGCGCTGCATCAAGGTCTGCCACTCGATCCATAACGTCCCGGACTACGGCAACAAAAAGGACGAGATCAAGTGGCTCTGGACCGACGGCTTCGAGAATGTCTTCCCCGATCACAGTCATTACAAGAAGAACACGGATCTCCATGAGATGCCGATTCTCACCCTCTGTAATCATTGCGACAATCCCCCTTGCGTCCGGGCCTGCCCGACCAAGGCCACCTTCAAGAATCCCGACGGCATTGTGATGATGGATTTTCATCGCTGCATCGGCTGCCGGTTCTGCATGGCGGCCTGTCCTTACGGGGCGAGGAGCTTCAACTGGAGAAGCCCCAGGGAACTGAATGGTGACGGCAGCTATAAGCATATCAAGAACTTCAATGCCGAATTTCCGACCAGGATGCGCGGCGTCGTCGAGAAATGCAACCTCTGCGCGGAACGGCTGGCGATCGGTAAGATTCCGGCCTGCGTCGAGGAGGCCAGAGGCGCCAACGCCATGGTCTTCGGCGACCTCAACGATCCCCATTCCAGGATCTCGAAGGTATTGAATAGCAAATTTACAATTCAGCGAAAACCGGCGCTTGGCACCAACCCGTCGATTTTCTACATTATATGAGGTGAAAAGTCATGATTGAAAAAGCGTTAACTGGCAACAGATTATACTGGGCCTGGCTGGCTTTTCTTCTCCTTATCATGGGAGTCGGCGCCCTTGGCTATGTCCATCAGTTTACTTATGGTTTAGGCGCTACCGGCATGAGCCGCGATGTCTCCTGGGGGTTATATATTTCGCAGTTTACCTTCCTGGTCGGGGTTGCCGCCGGCGGGGTTATGCTGGTTCTGCCCTATTATCTCCATAACTATAAGGTATTCGGCAGGATCACTATTCTCGGCGAGTTCATGGCGGTGGCGGCGGTGGCCATGTGCCTGATGTTTATCCTGGCCGATCTCGGTCAGCCGATGCGCGCCCTGAACGTCCTGCTCCACCCGACCCCCCATTCCATTCTGTTCTGGGACATGATCGTCCTGAACGTTTACCTGCTGCTGAATATCGTCGGCGGCTGGGTGATGCTCAATGCCGAAAAGAAGGAACTGCCCCCGCCCAAATGGGTCAAAGGTCTGATTTACCTCTCGATCCCCTGGGCGATCAGTATCCATACGGTTACCGCTTTTCTCTACTGCGGTCTGCCGGGGCGCCATTACTGGCTGACCGCCATTCTGGCCCCGCGCTTCCTGGCTTCGGCCTTCGCGGCCGGACCGGCTCTGCTGATTATCTGTGCCCTGATTATGCGGCGCTTCACCGCCTTTGATGTCGGCAAGGAGGCGATCAGCAAACTGGTGACCATCATCACCTATGCCGCCATCCTGAACTTCTTTTTCGTCGGCCTGGAGTTTTTCGTCGGCTATTACAGCAATATTCCGGGGCATATGCATACCCTGGATTACCTCTTTTTCGGGTTGACCGATCATGCCGGTAACGTCTACGACAACCTGGTCTGGCCGATGCGCTTCTCGATGGTGATCGGCATGACTGCCACCATCGCCCTGCTTTTTCCGAAGATGCGCGATACCTACACCAAGATCGGCTGGTTGTGCGGGATGATCTTCGTTTCCCTGTGGATCGACAAGGGACTCGGACTGGTCCTCGGCGGATTCGTGCCCACTCCCATGGAGTATATCACCGAGTACTATCCCACCTTGACCGAGCTGGCGATAACCGCCGCGGTCTGGGCGACCGGCTTTTTCATCCTGACCCTTCTCTACAAGGTGGCGATTTCGGTCAAGCTGGCCAAAGAAAGCTGAACTGCTCCGCCGCGGAATAACATCTGACGGTGGCGGATCTCTATGAAGACCGTAACCGTTCACCGGGTCGGTCGCCAAAGTACCAAAAACCGCCTGACTGTTACCGTTCAGCAGTGGTGCAGATTTGGACAAGCGGACCGGCGCCGCGTACCTCGTGTACGTAAGCCGGGCCGATCGTCCGAAGATGTGGTGCTGCTAAATGGTTACTGAAGATCAAGCAAGCTTCCCCTGGCGGGGAGCTTGCTTTTTTTATGGGCGGGCGGTAAGAAGATAAGGAAATTATGATTGATCAATTCACCAATATCCTGGCCCTGATCGGCAATACCCCGCTGGTTTCGATCCGGCGCCTGAATCCCTTCAAAGAGGTGACGATTCTCGCCAAGCTGGAATCTTTCAATCCCGGCGGCTCGATCAAGGATCGCATCGCCTTGAACATGATCGAGGACGCCGAGGCGAGTGGCGAGTTGACCCCGGACCGCATCGTCCTCGAGGCGACCAGCGGCAATACCGGGATCGGCCTGGCCATGGTCTGCGCGGTCAAAGGCTACCGCTGCCAGCTGGTGATGCCCGAATCGGCCAGTATCGAGCGGCGCAAGATCATGATTGCCTACGGCGCTGAAATTCTGCTGACTCCGGCCAAGCGCGCCACCGACGGCGCCATCGAGCAGGCCTATGCCATGGCCCGGGAGCATCCCGCCCGCTATTTCCTCACCGACCAGTTCAATAACCCGGCCAACTGGCAGACCCATTACAAGTTTACCGGCCCGGAGATCTGGGTCCAGACCGGGGGCAAGGTCACCGATGTTATCGCCACCCTCGGCACCACCGGTACGGCCATGGGGCTCTGCCGCTATTTTGCCGAGCAGCATCCCGAGGTCAGGGTCACCGCCATGGAGCCCTTTCTGGACCATAAGCTCCAGGGCCTCAAAAACATGAAGGAATCCTACGTTCCGGGCATTTTCGAACGGAGCGCCCCCCATCAGATTATCAATATCCCCGACGAGGAAGCCTTCGTGAAGGCCCGGCAACTCGCCGAGCAAGAGGGGATCTTCGTCGGGATGAGCTCCGGGGCGGCGATGTGCGCCGCCTTGACCACGGCCGCCCAGATCGGCAAAGGGCTCATTGTCGTGATCTTTCCGGACGGCGGCGAAAAATATCTTTCCACCAGCCTCTACGGCCTTGAGGAATCCCACCCCGAAGCGGAACCCGTTTCGCAATTGCGTTTTTACAATACCCTTTCGAAACGCAAGGAGGTTTTCAAACCGATCAACAGTGACGAAGTTACCTTCTACACCTGCGGGCCCACCGCCCATGAGCCCGCCACCATGAGCCATTGCCGGCGTTTTATTCATTCGGATCTGGTCAACCGGGTCCTGGGCCACCGGGGCTATCGGGTCAAGTTTTACATGAATTTTACCGACCTGGACGACAACACGATCAGGGGGGCGGCGGAGAACCACCAGTCGGTCCGGGATTTTACGGCCAGTTATGTCGATCAGTTCAAGGAAAATATCGAATCTCTCGGAGTGCTTAAGGCGACGGGCTACCCCCAGGCTTCCGAGCATGTCTCCCGGATGATCGATATGGCCCGGCAGCTGGTGCAGAAAGGTTACGCCTACGAAAAACATGGCTCGATCTATTTCGATATCTCCAAGTTTTCCAGGTACGGCCGGCTGTCGGGCATCGATCTCGCCAAGATCCAGTCCGGCAAGACCGTCGATCTCGATAATTACGAGAAGGACAGCCCGGTCGATTTCACCCTGCTCAAGCGCTCGACCCTGACCGAACTGAAAAGCGGGATTTTCTTTGACACCGAGTGGGGCAAGATGCGGCCCGGCTGGCACATCGAGTGCGCCGCCATGTCGTGCCACTTTCTCGGCGACACCATCGATATCCATTCCAGCAGCCGCGATCTGATGTTTCCCCATCACGAAAACGAGATCGCCATCGCCGAGGCCCTGAGCGGCAAACCCCTGGCCAACTACTGGCTGCACAGCGAGCTCTTTCTGGTCGACGGCAAAAAGATGAGCCGGGAGGGGGGCACCCTCCTGACCCTGAGGGAGCTGCTCGCCAAGGGCTATTCACCCCGGCAAATTCGCTACTACCTGCTGCGGACCCATTACCGTAAGCCGATCAATTTTTCCTTTAAAAGGTTCGACGCGGCCCTGGCGGGTCTCAAGCGCCTGGATGAGTTCTGCTCCAAGCTGTTGTGCCTGCCGCCGGGGTTGCCCCACCCCGAGGTCGCCACCTACCTGACCGGGATGGAGGAGGTCTTCTTCGCGGCCCTTGATGACGATCTCAACGTATCGAAGGCCTTCGGTTCGTTATTTGATTTCGTCAAGAAGGTCAATCCCATCCTCAGCGCGGGCAATCTGGATCGGGAGCAGAAAGAGTATATCCTCGAAACTCTGCGCCGGATGAATACGATCCTGACCCTCCTCAAGCTCGACCGCTGTCCCCTGGCGCCGGAGATCGATAAGCTGATCCGGGATCGGGAGGATGCCAGGCGCAGCGGCGACTGGGCGAAGGCGGACGGAGTCCGGCGGGAACTGGCCGATCAGGGCATCGAGGTGATCGATACCGCCAAGGGCACGGTCTGGAAAGAAAAGAAATGAAGCGGTTGAAAAGTTGGTGGTTTTAAAGATATTCATTAACAGGACACATCAAACCCCTGTCTCCTGGGGCG
>JBHEOZ010000079.1:6812-8093 GCA_046260555.1 Desulfurivibrionaceae bacterium | reverse complement strand
TCGTTATATTCGGCGAGGGAAGCGGCCAACAGGCAGCCCATGGCGCCGGGGCCGATGACAGCGATTTTCATCTTAGTGACCGGGCGGGATAATGGCTGGACTCACGAACCTTTGAATTCACCAGGATGCGGCTCTCCGGAATGGCGTTTTTTGCGGGAGTAGAGAATAAGCCCAGACATATAATCGATATTCCAAGCATTATTTATTTGGGATGAGCTTGATATCGGTCAGGCAAAGGAGGGCGACACCCGGAACGGCCGGCTTTATAAGTAAGCCTCCATCCTAGCGACGGTCGGTCAGCCGGTTCGCTTTATCCCCTGCCATGCCGCGCCCGAAACCAGCGCTGCTGACCTCGGTTTTGCCCTCGATGCCGGTGGAAAAGATAAGTTCCTCAAAGGTCCGATCCAGTTCCTTGCTGTGAAATTTGCTGAAAACGTTGGCGTCCAACAGGGTGACCTTCTCGCCGACTTCGACCTTGACGGCGGGAACCGTCGCCCAGATCCGCTCGTCGCCCCGGTCGAGCAGGATGAAGACAAAACTGCCGGAGTCGACAACTTCGAGGACCTCACCCGTTATGGAGATCACCTCGGGATCGGAGAGACCGGCTGCCGCCTTGTCCAGTTGTTCAGCGCTGCCGGTTTCGCTTTTTCCTGCATCCTCTCCCTGTTTATCCCGGCTGCAGCCCGTCAAGATCAGAAGCAGTCCGATCAGGACCAGCAGGGGGATACATTTACTCAGGCTTACACTCATTAATATTCTCCTCGAAGATGGCGCATCGACAAAATAAAACTATAACATTAATCAATTCAGGAATAATTGAATAGTAATTTTTTGGCTCGCACCCCGATTCGGGCAAGGCCGCCTTTGACCAAATCGCCGAACAGGATCTCTTCGGCCAGTTTGTCGCCGATTTCCCGCATGATCAGGCGCCGCAGGGGTCTTGCCCCGTAAGCCGGGTCAAATCCTTTGGCGGCCAGCCATTCCCGGGCGGCCGGACTCAGCTCGATTCGCACCTTTTTTTCGGCCAGCTGTTGCTGCAGTTCATTGATCATCTTGTCGACCACCATGGCCATTACCTTCTGGTCGAGAGAGTTGAAGGTGATGGTCGCGTCCAGGCGGTTCCGGAACTCCGGCGAGAACATGCCCTTGATCGCCTTCTGTTCCTTGCCGCGGTTGTCGGCGGTGAAACCGATGCCCCGCTCGCTCATCTCCCGGGCTCCGACGTTGGTGGTCATGGCCAGGATCACGTTGCGAAAATCGGCCTTGCGGCCGGTATTGTCG
>JBHEOZ010000079.1:0-6802 GCA_046260555.1 Desulfurivibrionaceae bacterium | reverse complement strand
TATTGTCGGTGAGGGTGGAGTGGTCCATGATCTGCAGTAGAATGGAGAAGATGTCCGGGTGGGCCTTTTCGATTTCGTCGAGGAGCAGAACGCTGTAGGGATGCTTGCGCACCGCCTCGGTCAGCAGGCCGCCCTGGTCGAAACCGACATAGCCGGGAGGGGCCCCGATCAGGCGCGCCACCGCGTGTTTTTCCATATACTCGCTCATGTCAAAGCGCTCGAAGTGGATGCCGAGCACCTTTGAGAGCTGGCGGGCGACCTCGGTCTTGCCCACCCCGGTGGGGCCGGCGAACAGAAACGAACCGGTGGGTTTGTCGTCTTGTTTGAGACCGGCCCGGGACCTCTTCACCGCGGTAACCAGAGCGCCGATCGCCTGGTCCTGTCCGTAGATCACGGCCTTGAGCGCCTTATCGAGATTCCGCAACTGTTCGACGTCGGAACCCCGGACTCGCCGGGCCGGCGAGCGGGTCATCCTGGATACCACCCCTTCCACATCCCGTACGGTGATCACCGGGCTCTTCCGATTCTTTCTGGCCAGCCGGAAAGCGGCGCCGACCTCGTCCATGACGTCGATGGCCTTGTCCGGCAGAAAGCGGTCGGTTATATACCGGGACGCCAATTCGGAGGTGGCCTTCAGGGCCGGAACCGAATAGTGCACGCCGTGATGCTTCTCGTAGCGCGATTTCAGCCCTTTCAGAATAGCGTAGGTTTCCTGTTCGGAAGGTTCGGCGATATCTATCTTCTGGAAGCGGCGAACCAGGGCCCGGTCCTTCTCGATATGATTCTTGAACTCCTCGTAGGTTGTCGAACCGATGCAGCGCAGAGTGCCGGCCTGGAGCGCCGGTTTAAGCAGGTTGGAGGCGTCCATGCTGCTGCCGCTGGTGGCGCCTGCTCCGACGATAATGTGAATCTCGTCGATGAAGAGGATTATGTTCGGCTTTGCCTCGACGCCTTCGATCACCGCTTTCATCCTTTTCTCGAAATCGCCCCGGTATTTGGTCCCGGCCATCAGGCCGCCGAGATCAAGCAGGCGGATTTCGACATCGGCCAGCATCTCCGGAACCTTCTTTTCGTGGATCTGCAGGGCGAGCCCTTCGGCAATGGCGGTCTTGCCCACCCCCGGCTCACCGACCAGAAGCGGATTGTTTTTGCGGCGCCGGCAGAGAATCTGCATGATCCTTTCCAGTTCCGCGGAGCGGCCGATCAGCGGATCGATCAAGCCCTTGGCGGCCCGTTCGGCAAAGTTGACCGTGAATCTATCAAAGTCGGACATCGGCCCCTCTTCCTGCTCCCGATCATCGTCGATTTCGATATTGCCGAGGCCGGGGGCCGGATACTCATTGGAAATATGCTCCACCACGGTCAAGCGCTGCAACCCTTCGGATTTAAGGAAGTAGACGGCATAGGACTCCGGCTCGGCGAATATCGCGACCAGGACATCGGAGGAGTCTACCTCTTTCTTGCCGCAGCTCTGGACATGGGATATCGCCCTCTGCAGGACCCGGTTAAAGCCGATGCTCTGAACCGGGTCTTCGGCCAGCTCCTCCCTGATCGAGCCCATATTGGTCGCAAAGAACTTCTCGAGCTTCTCCTTGAGGGTGTCGGGATTGGCGCCGCAGTCGGTAATGATGCCGAGGGCCAGATCCTCATGGAGCAGGGCATAGAGGATATGTTCCACGGTCACGTGCTCGTGCTTTCTTTTTTTGGCTTCACGAATGGCCCTGAACAGCGCCATTTCAAGATCATGGTTAATCATCTTTCATATTCCGAATTAGTTTGATTGTTAATGCTCGCGCGGCAGCCCACCAAGTGAGTAATCGCCCCGGAATAAGCGGGCTCCGGGTAACTTGGTCACGGGTCAGGCTGCCGCGTCTATTTCGATTCAGGCTTCTGCAATTCAAGCTTCTCTGCAATTCAAGCTTGACAAACCCGCAAAAAATCTCGGGATGGCTAAGCAAAAACTTCGATAAACAAGGAGTAGTGCACCCCAAGGGTTCTGTTCAATCCTCCCTTGAGGAGGGCACTTCCTTCGGGGCGTATTTTTGCGACCGAGGCCATACAAGTGGTATGCCGAAGGAGCAAAAATGCGCTGCGACGCAGTAGATCGGAGTTTTTGCGACGCCATCAAGCTTCTTCAATGGAGCACTTGAGGGGGTGCTCGTTTTTGTGGGCCAGGTCGTGGACAATGGCCACCTTGGTTTCGGCCACGTCCCTGGTGAAAACCCCCGCTACCCCCCTGCCGTCCCGATGGACCTGCAGCATAATTCTGGTCGCCGCCTGACTGTCCTTGTGAAAAACAACCTCCAGGATCATGATAACAAAATCCATGGTGGTATAATCGTCATTGAGGAGCAGCACTTTGTACATCGGCGGTTCCTCGGTCTTCCGGCGGCTGTCGGTGATGACCAGATCTTCATTTTCATTTTCGTTGCGGCGGTTGCCCATCTTTCAATTGCCTGACTGTTTGATATTTTCCGGTAAATAAAAAAAGTTCCGGCGGTTTTCAGCGGGTTACGCGTTGCGGGTCGGTATGAATCAGGCCGGTCAATCCACCACATTCCTAAAGTTTCCATCAATTCACGGTTTGTCAATGTTGAAAGCGGACAGCCTCGCCCTCGATGTCCAGACGCCTCGGGTCAGCCGGCCCGGCCCTGGCCCAGCAATCTGAAAAACATATTCTCCAGCACGGTTTTTTCGGGCAGACCGGAGCCTTTCAAGCGATACTCGGCCTCAAGCAGTTCGGACAAGGCCTTGACCAGAGCGGGAGTCCGGAATTTTTCCACCTTGCGAAACATCATATAGAGGGCGTAGGGGTGGCCCGGCAGATCCTTGGGCCATTCGGGCTGTTCCTGTTTGAGCCGATCCAGATAACCGCCCTTGAAGGCCGAAAAGGACAGACCCGGCGCATAAGAAGGATTGTCGAGATCGCGCAGCGAACATACGATCAACATCTTCTTGAGATGATTGCGCAGGGCGGCGACGACAACCAGGGGATGAAGCCCACCTTCGAGAAGACGGCCGCTGATGGCGAGAGTCCTCGGAAGATCGCGGTCCGAAAAGGCCTCGGAGAGTTCATAAACCGCCTCCTCCCTGGTCCGGCCGATTACCTGGTTGAGGTCTTCGACCGTTATCCGCTCCCGCTCCTCGACATAGAGCGCCAGCTTTTCGCTCTCCAGGGCGGCGGCGACCGGATGGAAGCCGACCCTTTCCAGGAAAGTCTCCAGAACCCGGGGCTCGATTTTTTTATTGAATTCGGCCAGGGTCCGGCGCACGATCTCGGCGAGCACCTCTTTTCGGGACTCGGCGGCCGCCTTATTGGTGCCGCTGTCGACCGACAGATCGACTACCGAGCCGTGCTCGGCGATATACTTGTAGAACTTCTTGCGCTTGTCGGCGGCGTCGGCTACCAGGACAAGGATGTTGCCGCTCGGCAACCCTTCGTCGAAAGCCCGGGTGTAAAGCTCGATGATATCCTGGCCGCCCCTGGCCGCACTGGTCTCCTCGCCGACCTCATTTTTTTCCAGAACCTCGGCGACCCAGCTCAAGTTCTCCTGGGGGCGCGGAAAACCCAGCTTGTTCTTCCAGGCGGCGGCCGGCAGCTCTTCGAGGTCGGCCGGGGTCATCCCGCCGATCTCAAGAACCTGGCCGAGATAGCGGCCGGCCGCCGCCGGATCGTTATCCCGATAGTGCTTGACCGCCTTATCCCAGAGGGTCTTGGCGACCACCTTCGAATGGAGCAGCCGGGAATCCATGACCCGGATCACCCGCCGCCCCCCGAACATGCTGTAGGTGCGCAGTTCGTTCAGGGTCTTGCCCGGCTCCTCCCGGTCACCATCGATCAGGACCAGAGCCCCGGCCCGCTGCTTCTCGTCGGGCAGCAACTGCTCCAGAATCTGCTCGCTGGCCTGCCGGCAGAGATATCGTTCGCCGAAGATCAGGTAAACCTGGGTGAAGTCGCCCTTTGCGATTGCCCCCAGTAAATCCGGCAGTTGTTGACGCTTGTAGGTAGCCATAATTGTTTAATTTACACGGTTTGGTTTTTTTTAAAACGGTTAAAGCGGCCAAAATTATTATGGTGTAGATATATATTATTGATCCTGGATCCGTTACTCAACTTCAATGATATTATTATGACCTACGAAAACCCTGATCGCAAAGAGAGAAAACTCGGTGTTCTGATCGGCGGCTCCGGGCTGATCGGCGGGGCCCTGATGCACTACTTCAAAACCCAGATCGGCGAAGAGATCGACGTGCTCGCCCCGAACAGTAAGAAACTGAGCCTCCGGGAACCGGAGGATATCAAAAGATATTTCCGGCGCAACCGCGCCGATTTCATTATCAACACCGCCATCGCCGCCATCGACAGCGACGCCCAGCTTGCCTACGAAGTCAACTACCTGGGGGCCGTCAACCTGGCCCGGGTCGCCGTGACTCTGGGCATCCCCTATATCCATTTCAGTTCGGCGGCGATTATGCCGAACGGCGAAAACCTCGACGAGGAAGACGTCCTGCCCCTGACCGCCGACCTGTCAAATTATGCCAAATCGAAGCTCATGGTCGAACAGACCCTGAAACATATGCACCAGGCCGGGGGGCTCGATTACACCTCAATCCGCCTTGGAGTTGTTTACGGCAAGCATGACCACAAGATCCAGGGCTTCCAGCGCCTGTTCTTTTCGATCATGAACCGCTCGATGTTGGTGATGCTGACCCGGAAGGGAGTCCATCACTCCTACACCCACGCCAAGAAACTGCCGCCCTTTGTGCACTATATTCTCGATCACCGCGCCGAATTCAGCGGCCGGGTCTATAATTTCGTCGATCCCGAACCGGTGGAACTGGCCGGGGTGATTCTGGCCATCAAGCGTTATCTGGGCCTCCATATTCCAAAGGAGATCTATCTCCCCTATCCCCTGGCCAAACTCGGGCGGAGAATTATTGAGTCGGTGGTAAAGGTGTTCAGCCGGATCGGGGTGGAGGCGCGAATGCCCGGGGAGTTGATGTTTCTCGAAAATTTTTACAAGAACCAGACCCTCTCTCCCACCCGTTTACATAATTCGAGCTACCGGGATCCCCTGGGTGACAAGGTGACGGTTTACAGCAAAATACCGGATATGATCCAATACTACATGGTCCGCTGGGAGCACCTGAATCTGATCTCATCCTACAATGCGTGCAGTTATGATCCCACCCGCAAGGTCGAGGTTTTCATCGACGATCCCGGCCGTCTCCTGGAAAACACCAAGGATAGCAGCCTGGAAAAATTCCCCGGCCTGGATGACTAAGCGATGCCCTTGTTCGGAGCGCATATGTCGGTCAGCGGCAGTCTCCACCTGGCCTTCGCGCGGCTCGCCTCCATTGATGGCGCGGCTTTGCAGATTTTTACCGCCAACCAGAGACAGTGGCACCCCAAACAACCCGACGAGGAGCAGATTCGCCTGTTCCGCGAAGCGCGGGCCGCGGCGGGAAGCATGCCGGTGGCCTCCCACGATTCATATCTGATCAATCTCGCCTCGCCCAAGGCGGAAACCCGGGAAAAATCGCTGACCGCCCTGGTCAAAGAGTTGCGCCGCTGTGCTGATCTCGGCGTGGAATATCTGATCATGCATCCCGGCTCCCATCTCGGTGAAGGGATCGAGGCGGGGATCGGGCGCTTTACCGCCAATCTGGACCGGGCCGTAGAGGAAGCCGACAGCGGCGGAAAGGTGATGATCCTTCTGGAGAACACCGCCGGCCAGGGCACCAACCTGGGCTCCTCCTTTGCCGAGTTGGCGGAGATCATCGCCCGATCTGGGTTTCCCCAAGGGCTGGGGGTCTGTTTCGACACCTGCCACGCCTTCGCCGCCGGCTACGATCTCAGAACCCCGGCGAGCTACCGCCGGACCATGGCCGAGTTCGACGCCGTAATCGGCCTCGACCGCCTCCGGTTCTTCCATCTCAACGATGCCACCAGGAAACTGGGCAGCCGGATCGACCGCCACGAACAGATCGGCAAAGGCGAGATCGGCACGGCCGGCTTCCGCAACCTGGTCAACGACCCGTGCTTCGCCGGGCATCCGATGGTCCTCGAAACCCCCAAGTCGGATGACCTCCACGAAGACCGGGAAAACCTGGAGGTACTGCGGGGCTTGATTGCAAGTCCGTCCGAACCGGTAAGTTAATTGGGGAATCCCGGCGAGGAATCGGAAAACAGGAAGGCGAAGGTCTTCGTATTGACGTATTGACAAAAATTTAAATATACTGAGACAAAGTGATACACTGTGTTTCGCTTTGCTTATTGAGACAACGCAACTTAATCTTTCACTGAAACTGTACTTATTTCAGATAGATAAACAAAGCCATCCATTTCCTCCCAACCGTAACCCATGTCCCATGATGCCATTTTTGAGACATATTTGATATTGGCCCCACTGCCCTCCTTTTTAGAAAAAAAATCCATAACGAACTGTAATTCCATTTTAATCCCATTATTCTCCAAAAGTTATTTCACATTGGCATGACGATTGCCATATGATTAAGACATGAAGAGTTACAACGACTGCATCAAGAAAGTTCTCGAACTCTCACGGCAGATGATCATCCTGGCCGATGAGGGCCAGATGGTTGCCGAAGACGACGGCTGCCGCCTCCTTTACGGGGTTCTGCAGGACTATGCCTACAAGCTTCGCAGGAAAGCCGACGAAGAAAAGGAGGCGCACGCCCGGGCCGGCAGATGGGATGAAGAGCTTAGGGGCCGTTAAGAAATAACCTGAACTTTTTATCCATTTCTTTACGGCCCCTTATGCCGTTCATGAGCAAAAAA
>JBHEOZ010000078.1:1520-8134 GCA_046260555.1 Desulfurivibrionaceae bacterium | reverse complement strand
TACGCTGCAATGACGAGAAAATTTGCAGCAACGCAGGAGCTGGCGACTTTTTGCGACGCCATCAGTATTCAACCTGGCGAGCGCCAATGACCAGCGAGCTTTTTCTCCAATATATCTTTGCCGGGCTGACCTATGGGATTATCTACGCCATTGTCGCCATCGGCTTCAATATCATCTACAACACCACCGGGATCATCAATTTCGCCCAGGGCGAATTCGTCATGCTCGGGGGCATGATCGCCATCTCCCTGAACCAGTTGATGCCGCTGTCCCTGGCGATCGTGCTGGCGGTGCTGATCACCATGGTGGTCGGCGCCCTGATCGAAATTATCTTTATCCGCTGGCTGGACAAGCCTTCGGTCCTGCGTTTGATTATCATCACCATCGGCATTTCGATCCTGATCCGGGAAGCGGCCCTGCACATCTGGGGCGAAGGGATCCGCTCCCTGCCCTACTTTATCGGCAACGAGGTGAGTTCGGTGTCGATCCTCGGTACCAGGATCTCCCCCCAGGTCCTCTGGGTCATGGGAGTCTGTACGGTAATGGTTATCCTGCTGAGTCTTTTTTTCCGCTATACCCTGATGGGCCAGAAGATGCAGGCCTGCGCCGCCAACCGGACCGCCGCCACCCTCTGCGGGATCAACACCCGGAACATGGTGACCCTCTCCTTCATGCTCTCGGCCGGGATCGGCGCCCTGGCTGGCTGTGTAATGTCGCCGATCACCTATACCCAGTACGACGGCGGCACCGGTCTTGCCATCAAGGGCTTCACGGTGGCGATCATGGGCGGCCTCGGCAACAGCATGGGCGCGGTGGCGGCCGGGCTGCTACTCGGCCTCCTGGAAGCGTTCAGCGTCAGCGTGCTGCCCCTCGCCTTTCAGGATGCGATCTCGATCAGCATTCTTCTGGTAATTCTTTTCGTCCGACCCCATGGTCTGTTCGGCCGTCGGGATACCGCCGCCCTTAAGGAGTTTTAAGGAGATGAAAAGATTCCTCCCCCTTCTCGCGCTTTTGGCTCTGGTTATTGGTATCCAGCTCCTGACCCAGTGGACCGGCACCACCTATTATCTCACCCAGCTGACCATGAGCGGTTACTATGCGGTGGTGATCATCGGCCTCTGCCTGCTGATGGGCTATGCCGGCCAGATTTCTCTGGGCCACGCCGGTTTTTTCGCGATCGGCGGCTATATGTCGGCAATGCTCACCACCCGGAACCTGATCTCTTTCCAGGATCAGGATTGGGTGATGCTCCTCGACAAGTTCGGTTTACTGGCGGCCCGGCAAGATCTGTACGGAGAGGCGATCCTCGCCTTCCAGCCCTGGCTTGCCGCGATCATCGCCATTGTTCTGGCCGGGACCATTGCCTTGATTATCGGCGTTCCCGTCCTGAAACTGAAAGGCCACTACCTGGCCATGGCAACCTTGGGCTTCGGGATCGTTGTCTACCGGGTCTTTCTCGCCTCGGAAATCTTCGGGGAGGCCGACGGCATCTCCGGGGTTCCCGGCTTTCCCCTGCTGCCGGGGGTCATCGTCACCGGCAGTTTCGGGGCGAGGATCGGCAACTACTACATTGCCTGGACCATGGTCATCGTGGCCATGGTTATGCTGATCAACCTGATCAATTCCAGGGTGGGCCGCGCCCTGCGGGCCATTCACGGCGCCGAGGAAGCCGCCAACGCCATGGGGATCGACACTGCCCGCTACAAGCTGAAAACCTTTGTGCTGAGCGCGGTGATGGCCGCCGTCGCCGGGGTCTTTCTGACCCACTATAACGGCGGCATCGGTCCTTCCGAAGCAGGAGTGATGAAGTCGGTCCGCTACGTCGCCCTGGTCGCCGTCGGCGGCATGGCCAACCTCTGGGGCGCCCTGATTATGGGGGTTACCCTCAATTTCCTGTCCCTGCGCGGATTTTTCGGCTCCTACGACGACGCGGTCTTCGGGGCAATTCTGATCGTCATCATGCTCTTTGCGCCGGAAGGGCTGCTCAGGCTGAATCTGGTCGCGAAACTGAAAAAAATTTCGGGGGTTAAGAACAAATGACCATCCTGGAAATCAATAATCTGAACAAAAGCTTCGGCGGCCTGCAGGCTGTCCAGGATGTCGGTTTCATGGTCGAGGAGCACCGGATCAAGGCGGTGATCGGCCCGAACGGGGCCGGTAAAACCACCCTGTTCAACCTGATCTCCGGAACCTTGCCGTTTGATTCGGGCAGCGTGGTCTTCAAAGGTGAAGAACTCCAGGGCTTGAAGCCATACCAGATCGCCGGACGGGGCCTGGCCCGCACCTACCAGAATATCAAGTTGTTTCCCGGGATGACCGCCCTGGAAAACGTCATGGTCGGCCGCCATACCCGAAGCCGGGCCGGCTTTGTGGCCGGGATGCTCAATCTGCCCGGGACCGGAAGAGAGGAAGCGGAGATCAGAGGGAAGGCCATAGAGCTTCTGGGGCTTCTGGAGATAGAGCACCTCGCCGATATCGAAGCAGGCAGCCTGGCCTTCGGCCAGCAGCGGGCGGTGGAGTTCGCCCGAGCCCTGGCCGCCGAACCGGCCATGCTCCTGCTCGACGAACCGGCCGCCGGCCTCAACATGAACGAAACCGCCGAAGTGGCCCGCCTGATCAGCAAGATCCGGGATCTCGGCATCACCGTCCTGCTGGTCGAACACGATATGTCGCTGGTCATGGACATCTCCGATGAAATCGTGGTCTTGAGCTTCGGCCAGAAGATCGCCGAGGACCTGCCGGCCGCCATTCAACAGAACCCGGAAGTGATCGAGATCTACCTCGGCGGGGGGGACGTCGATGCTTAAGATAAAAAACCTGGAAGCTGGCTACGGCAAGTTGCGGGTCCTCAAGAAGGTCTCCATGCATGTGGCCCCCGGCGAGATCGTCACCCTGATCGGCGCCAACGGGGCGGGGAAGACCACCCTTTTAAGCACCATAACCGGTCTGATCCGGGCCGGCGGCGGCGAGATTGTTTTGCAGGGCAAAAATATCGAAAAAACCGCCGCCGATAAAATAGTCTTTAAGGGCTGTTCGCTGGTGCCGGAAGGCCGCCAGGTCTTCGCCACCATGACGGTCCGGGAAAATCTGGTCATGGGCGGCTACGTCCAGCACCGCAAGGGCAACAAGAATTTTCGGGCCACCCTCGACCATGTCTACGAACTGTTCCCGGTCCTGAAAGAACGCGGCGGCCAGCTGGCCGGGACCCTGTCCGGCGGCGAGCAGCAGATGCTGGCCATGGGCCGCGCCCTGATGGCCAAACCGGCCCTGATCATGATGGACGAGCCGTCCACCGGCCTCGCCCCCCTGGTGGTCAAGGCGATCTTCCGGGTAATCAAAAAACTGCGGGAAGAGGGCAATACCGTCCTTTTAATCGAGCAGAACGCCAAGGCGGCGCTGGCCATCGCCGATCGCGGCTACGTCCTGGAAACCGGCAAGATCATTCTCCAGGGACCGGCCGAGGACCTGCTGGCCAATAACGACGTACAGCGCGCCTATCTGGGCCGGGACGTGGCGTAAGCGATCACAGGGTACCGAATCTGCTGTGTTATCACCCTGCTCATGTACATCAGTACACATCGCAGGGTGATGCCTTGCATCTCCGGCACCCTGAAATCGCTTACCGGATGGTTGATTGGCCAATCCTGGTGATCGGTTACACTTCGCCCGGTCTCATTTCGCCCGGCCGGGCTGTTCGTGATGACAAAATTGGCCAGCGGTTTTTTATTGTTAGATATCTTTTCGTAAATGGGAGGGATTCATGTACTGGGAAGAAGACAAGGAGTGCATCAGCCGCGCCGACCTCGAACAGCTCCAGCTTGAACGGCTCCAGGCCACACTTTACCGGGTGGCGACCCATGTGCCGTTCTACCGGAGAAAATTCAGGGAACTGGCGATCGATCCCGAAAATTTTTCCTCCCTGGACGATCTGCGCCGGCTGCCCTTCACCACCAAGCAGGATCTGCGCGATAACTATCCATACGATCTCTTCGCCGTGCCGCTCCGGGAGGTCGTCCGGATCCACGCCTCTTCCGGCACCACCGGCCAGGCCACCGTGGTCGGCTATACCGAAAACGACATCAAGAACTGGTCGAAACTGATCGCCAGGATCCTGACCGCGGCCGGGGTCACCAGGGACGACGTGGTCCAGATCGCCTTCGGCTACGGTCTGTTCACCGGCGGCTTCGGCCTTCATTACGGGGCGGAACGGGTCGGGGCCTCGGTGATCCCGATCTCCAGCGGCAACAGCAGGCGGCAGATCCAGATCATGCAGGATTTTCGCACCACCGCTTTAGTCTGCACTCCAAGTTACGCCCTGCTCCTGGCCGATGTCATCGAGGAACAGGGGATCAACCTGGCCTCCATGTCCCTGAAGTACGGCCTGTTCGGCGGGGAACCCTGGTCTGAGGCGATGCGCAACGAGATCCAGAACAAGCTGAGCATTATCGCCACCGACAACTACGGCCTTAGGGAGGTGATGGGCCCGGGGGTCGCCGGCGAATGCCGGGAGAGAAAAGGGCTCCATCTCAACGAGGATCACTTTCTGGTCGAGGTGATCGATCCCGACACCCTGGAGCCGGTCGCCCCCGGCGAAATCGGCGAACTGGTGGTTACCACCCTCACCAAGGAGGCCTTCCCGGTAATCCGCTACCGGACCCGGGACCTGACCCGGCTGATTGCCGAACCCTGCCCATGCGGGCGCACCCTGACCAGGATGGAACGGGTTCTCGGCCGGACCGACGACATGCTGATCATCAAGGGAGTCAACGTCTATCCCTCCCAGATTGAGGAGATCTTATTTGAGGTCGAGGGCACCAAACCCCATTACCAGATCGTGGTCGAACGGGAAGGGCGCCTCGACAAGGCCACCGTCCTGGTCGAGGTCCTCGAATCGCTCTTCTTCGACCGGATCAACAAGCAAAACGAACTGATCGATCTGATTAAAAAACGGCTGGCCACCGAACTGGGCATCGGGGTGGAGGTCAAGCTGGTCGAGGAAAAGAGCCTGGAGAGGAGCGAAGGCAAGGCGAAGAGGATTATTGATAAGAGAGAGTTATAACTTTATAACCAGGAGGTAGCATATATGGCCTTGTCCAAAAAAATGGTGGAGTTCGCCGAACGCTCGTCGTGGATCCGAAAGATGTTCGAGGAGGGCGCCAAGCTTAAAGCCGAGTTCGGGGCGGAAAACGTCTTTGATTTCAGTCTCGGCAATCCCGACCTGCCGCCGCCGCCCCGGTTTATCCCGGCCCTGCAGGAGATTATCGAGGAAGAGGCGCCCGGCATCCACGGCTATATGCCGAATCCCGGCTATCCGGCGGTGCGCGACGCCATCGCCGCCCAAATCTCAAAAGAACAGAACTTTACCGTCCACGGCGCCGAGATGCTGATGACCTGCGGCGCGGCCGGCGGGCTCAACGTGGTCTTGAAGGCCCTGCTCGATCCCGGCGACGAGGTGGTTATCCTGGCGCCTTTCTTCGTGGAGTACAATTTCTATGTCGACAACCATGGCGGCGTGACCAGAATCGTCAGGACCGCCGAGGATTTCAGCCTCGATCTTGCGGCCATCGAAGAAGCCCTGACCGCAAAGACCAAGGCGATCATCATCAACAGCCCGAACAACCCGACCGGCCAGGTCTATTCGGCCGAAGAACTTGCCGCGCTTGGGAAAATCCTCGCCAGGGCCGGCAAGAAATTCGCCAGCACGATTTATCTGATCGGAGACGAACCCTACCGGAAAATCGTCTTCGACAATCTGGAAGTGCCGTCGATCTTCAAGGCGGGCAAGGACACCATCCTGGTTTCCTCCTATTCCAAGGACCTCTCCCTGCCCGGCGAACGGATCGGCTATATCGTTGTCCACCCGGAGATCACCGACAAGGCGCAGCTCCTGGGTTCGATGGCCCTGGCCAACCGGATCCTCGGCTTCGTCAACGCCCCGGCCCTGATGCAGCGGGTGGTCGCCAAACTGCAAGGGGCCGCGGTCGACAACGGGATTTACGCACGGCGCCGGGAGGTATTCTGCAGGATCTTAAAGGAGGCCGGCTACGAATTCGTCCCGCCGAAGGGGGCCTTCTACCTATTTCCCAAGGCGCCGATCGAAGACGATGTCAAATTCGTCGCCCTGCTCCAGGAAGAGAAGATCCTGGCCGTGCCCGGCCGTGGTTTCGGGATGCCCGGTTACTTCCGGCTCGCCTTCTGTGTCGATGACGCGGTGATTGCCGGTTCGGCCGAGGGTTTCAAGAGGGCGCTGGCCGCCGCCAAAGCCCTCTAAGCCTGTGTCAATCCGTTGATGTCCACGACTTCCGGCAATCCTTCCAGAATCCATTACGGCTGGCATATCGTCTGGAGCAGCACCCTCGGCATCTTTTCCTGCCTGGGGCTCGGCCGCTTCGCCCTCGGCATGCTGCTGCCGGCGATGGGCGCCTCCCTCGGCTTAAGCTACAGCCAGATGGGGCTGATCTCCACCGCCAATTTCAGCGGTTATCTGCTCGCGGTTCTTGGTTGCAGCCTGCTCACCGCCAGGCTCGGCCACCGGTTGGTCATCTTCCTGGCGATGATCCTGATCGGCGGGTCGATGATTCTGATCGGTATCTCGAAGGTTTATCTGATAATCC
>JBHEOZ010000078.1:0-1510 GCA_046260555.1 Desulfurivibrionaceae bacterium | reverse complement strand
TATGGCCCTGCTCTCCTCCTGGTTCGCCAGTAAAAGCCGGGGCCGAGCCACCGGTTTCGCGGTGATCGGCAGCGGCTTTGCCATCCTGCTGGCCGGTAAGCTTATCCCCTTTCTGAACGCGAAGGGCGGAGAGGAGGGCTGGCGGCTGGGCTGGATGACTCTTGGCATAATCGTCCTTATCGCCGGCCTGATCTCTTTTTTGGTCCAGCGCAACTCGCCAAGAGAAATGGGCTTGCAGCCCTACGGCAGTTCCGCGGCGCAAAAAAACGCCCCCTTGCCGGAAGTGGAGACCGGGATCGACCGAAAAACCGTGCTTCATCTCAGTGCGATCTACTTTCTCTTCGGGGCCACCTATGTGGTTTACGTAACTTTTCTGGTCCTGTCGCTGGTCAACGACCGGGGTTTTTCCGAGATGTCGGCCGGCAATTTCTGGGCCTGGGTCGGGGCCCTAAGCCTCCTGTCCGGCCCGATCTTCGGGACCATGTCGGACCGCTTCGGCCGCAAGGCAGCCCTGGTCACGGTCTTTTCAATCCAGGCCCTGGCCTACCTGCTCGCCGGACTCCAGGAGGTGCCGGTGATCTTTCTCTACGCCTCGATCGGCTGCTTCGGAATCACCGCCTGGGCGATCCCCTCGATCATCGCCGCCATGGCCGGGGATCTGGCCGGACCCCAAAAGGCTGCCCGGGTCTTCGGCTTTATCACCTTTATCTTCTCTCTGGGCCAGATCTCGGCTCCGGCCGTGGCCGGCATCCTGGCGGAACAAAGCGGCAACTTCTCCTCAAGTTTTATGATGACCGCGGTGCTGGCCGCCGGCGGCGCGATCATCTCAGCTCTGCTGCCCGAGACTCCCCGGGAAGTCGATCAGCGGTAGTTGGCCCGACCCTTAATTTTTCGGCCATTTTTTCCGTTAATGCTTCTTGAACAGCGGCTGGGGAGCCCCACATATATATACATCCCGATCCGGCACACTAGTAGAGATCGTCAGCAAGGTGATTCTGCGACATGCGAATATTTCAACGACTCAGCGTTATCTCGGCAAGGTTAGGGGCCGTTAAGAAATAACCTGAACTTTTTATCCATTTCTTTACGGCCCCTTATGCCGTTCATGAACAAAAAAAGTATGATTTATTTTTGAACGACGGCTTAGCGATCAAGAGGCCATGCGTTGGATTGAAAAATTACATGGGTAAAAAAGATAAAGGGTGAGAAGAGATCCTCACCCTGATGTCTTAACGATCACAGTAGAAAGTATAAGTTTTGGAGCTGACCGATAATTTAAGATTCCGGCATAACATCTTCAATTCAAAGATCAAGATATTCAAGAGATATCTTTAATTCTACAGAAAGGGCAAAAGCGGACCTGCCCCCCTTGCCTATTAATTAGGATTAGAATAAAGGTTTAAGAGCTCTAGAGGCAACATCTATAGCATTATTTAATTCATGTTCATTAAGTATTGATTCAATTATTACTGGCACATCTAAAGGTAGCATAGACGCTACTTCTTGAAAG
>JBHEOZ010000077.1:3367-8189 GCA_046260555.1 Desulfurivibrionaceae bacterium | reverse complement strand
TTTTTTTGTTCATGAACGGCATAAGGGGCCGTAAAGAAATGGATAAAAAGTTCAGGTTATTTCTTAACGGCCCCTAACGATTTGCCCGGAGCAGGGCTGAGGATTGAAAAGACGGCTGGCTGCAATATTCAGGTTTTTCTTACTTGATCATGCCGTTCATCTGCGTGACGGTCTGCATCGGCCGGGATTATGCCGGAAGACCCGATACTCCAAACGCACTGTGCAATTCGTCATTTAGAGTCAGCCAGGTCTTGTTTGTCTTGCAGGCCTGCCTCGGCCCTGGCCCGTTTATAACATTCGGGACAGTAGCCGTGTGAAAATTTCGTATTGGCGTGTTCACCGATATAGCCTTCCAGATCCTGCCATTCGCCCTGTTCATCGCGGATTTTCTTACATTGGGAGCAGATGGGCAGAAAAGCTTGTAGTACTTTGATCTCGGACATGGATTGACGCAATTTCTCCGATATTGCCTTTTCACGGGTCAGGGCGCGCTTCAATGCCGAAACCGACCATCCGATCGCCAGAAAGGAAAAGAACCGGATCATGGTATTCCAGGCGATATAGATGTCGGATTGATAGATGTGGCCGTTTAAAAAATCTGCCCCGAACCAGACCGTGGCGCAGAGGATGGCAAAAAATATGGCGCCGAGTGAACCCAGGAACCATGCCGCGAAAAACACCGGCAAAAAATAAAACACAAAAAAATTGAGATTGTGACCGGTTAGCCAATCCATGCCGCCAAGCACAAAGGTTAAAAGAACGCCAAGAATAATTAACCCTGTATTTTTAGAAATCTTTTCCATAGTCAGGCTTATGCCTCCGCGCTATTCATTTCGATTTATGCCGATAGCAAGAGACTAACCGGGATACGAAATTTATTGGAGAAATATTATTCGCTCATTTCCCCAAAATATTAGCAGAGGAACCACTGGAGTCCGGCTTACCGGCGCCGAATGACGGCAGGTCGCTCCGGCGATAAAGGCGGGGCTAGAGGTCCACTTCACCGCCGAACCGGCATTTTTTGCCGTAGGCCACCTCCCTGATCACTTCGGCCACCTTTGCCGGCTCCACGCCTTCGTAGTCCGTCATCCGGGTTTTGGTCATCCTGCTAAAGCAGTGATCGATCAACCGACCGGGATAGCCGGACCCTGTTTTAGGTCGGATTGCTTTACCGGGATGAAGAATTATTTTCCAGTTCGGCGATCAGATGCCGGTGCCGGTCACGACAGGCCGGCCCCCTCGCCCTAAGCGCCATGGCCAGGGCCTTCGGGATATTGAGGGCCCGATTCTTTTCCAATCTTGCCGTGTAAATTCGCCGATAATCGGGATCGATGCGCAGCGACCAGTTCTCCGCATTGACGGTGCCCGGCCGGTTGTAAACTTCTTCGATACCGAGCAGGTCGGTAAAGAAGACCATGATATTGCGGCCCGGACCGACGAATAAATCGGCAAATTTGGCCTGGGCCAGCGCGCCGGAATCGGTGAGCAGAGCTCTGATCCAGGCCGGTCGCTCTTCTGCCGGGATGGCGAGGCGCTCGGCCAGGTAATCCGCCTGCTTGCGGGCATCGCGGCTTTCAAGCATCTTCCCGGCAAGCTGCCAGATGGAGGGGGTATCGTGATTGCCGAGCATCAGCCAGTCCCGCGGCGCCGCGTTCTCGGAGCGGTAGACGTCGTCCGGATTGGCAAGATCGGCTTTTTGCGTTACCCGAAAACGGCCCAGGCCGTAGAGTTTCATGACCTGCCTGATCGGATAGGGCTGGGTGCTGAGAATCTCGCAGGCGATTTCGGCCGGGTTGGGGCGTTGCCGGGCCTCCTCGATTATCACCTCGAAGAGGGCGGCATAACGGTGGACCTGCTCGGGATCGAGATCCGTTACCCAGTTATCGACATAACGTTCCGACTGCCGATTGATCTGCTCGGGACGCACGATGGCGAACTCCGCCAGGGCGGGATGATCATCAAGATCGGGGGATGCGAACAGTCGGGCTCCCGTCCGTACCGCGCGCCCCCTGTCCCTCTCCGCGGCCCTGTAGACCCATGGGCAGACCAGACCGTGGGGATGATCGATCCGCAGGCCGTCGAATTCGGTAAACAGTTTGGCTACCCGCTCCCGCAGAAAGCGAATAACCGGTCCGGGCTGCCGGGTTCCGTCGGAGGTGTCGATATAATAGCGGCGGGGGTCGAAGACCGGATAGTTCCACGGCTGACCTTCCGGATTGGTGCGGCTGGGCGGCGCCCCCATCAGGTAACCGTCAAGCAGAAAGCCCTGGGCGTACCAGGCATCCCGGCTGGACAGACCGATCTGGCAGTCTCCGTAGAGCTTCAGACCGAGCCACCCGCAGTGACTTCTTAATTGACCGTGCTGCACGGCCAGCAGATACTGGATGAAGCAGTAATCTTCAATGGCGTCCCCGTGCAGAATAAAAAGTTCTCTGATCCGTTTTTGGGCGGGGACACCGCCTTTCGGCGGCGCCGCGAAGAGAGTTCTGTCAAGCCGGGCCCGGCTGTTGCCGGTCCATTTTTTCCAGTTGTTTCTGCCGTAATGCTCCTTTAGAGCCTGGTAAAGCCCGTCTCTTTCCAGCCAGGCCCGGTTATGACGTCGAAAAGCGGCATAGGAATCCATAAGATGGTTCCGGGCCCGCCTCTTTTGGCCGATCAGCCGAAATCGCCGGCAGACCGTGCCGGTGATTGTCTGGATAGAATGGGCAGCGGTTTTTCTTTCCACCCGGCCGGGATCGGCGTGGATTCGATTGATAAGATTTGCCAGTTTCTCTTGGGGCAGAAGATCCGGACAGAAGCGTCTCAATCTTAGTGGGGCCAGGGAAAGGGGGTTGCGGGAAAAAAGGGTGCCGTCATATGGCGAGGAGTTGGTCCGGCTGGTAATCCCCTGGGGTCCGAGCTGGATGCCGTTAAAACCCAGGGAACGAACGAATTCGAGAAAAGCGGCGGCGCCGTCCGAATAGGGGGAGCCGCGGCCGATATCCTCTTCGGGCAGGGCCGGGAAAGCGGCATCCTGAATACCGAGCAGGAAGTTGTCGATGCCGAGAGCCTTGAGGGCGGCATCGATATTTGCCTGTTGTCCTTCCAGATATTTTCGCATCGGTTGATTATAGACGGAAAGCGCGGCAATATACAACCGTGATGAAACTGAGCCCTCAGTCTAGGCCAAACTTGAAAAAAAAGATGCAGCATACTTTTGTACGCTGCATCTTAAGACGGTTTTGGGGAACGCAGGAGGCGGTTCCGGGATGCCGGGGATTCAGCGGGTTAACAGAACCATGCTTTCCAGATGATGGGTCTGGGGAAACATGTCGACCATTTTAACCTTACGCACGGTGTAGCCGTTTTCCGACATATCCTTGAGATCCCGAGCCAGGGTGGCCGGGTCGCAGGAGATATAGATTACCGCCGGATTGCCGATTTCGCTCAAAAAGGGCAGGACTTCCCGGCAGCCGCGCCGGGGCGGATCGAGCAGAACCAGATCGAAGATCTCACCGGCCGCACCGAACTCCTTGATGCCCTCCTCCGCTGATTTGCGAATAAATGAACAGCTCTTCAGACCGGCTTTTTCCGCATTCTGTTCAGCGCCGCGGATCGCGGCGCGCTGACGATCGAGACCGACCACTTCTTTAAACTTCATGGCCAGGGGGATCGAAAAATTACCCATGCCGCCGAACAGGTCGAGGGCGCGTTCGGCCTTGAGGGTATCGACCCAGTCGAGCATGGTTGCGATCATTTTCCGGTTCTGCTCCGGATTGACCTGACAGAAACCGCCGGCCTCCTGACTCAGGGTATAGGCGGGGATCCGGTGATGCGGGATGGCCGGAAAAGGTAAAAGCAGAAGCAGGGAGCGGTCCTCGTCGTCATCCGATCCTGAGCCGCAATAAGGCCCTTGGGTACGGACGGAGTCCGCGGCGAGATATACGGCCTTGACGGTCTTGAGCTGGTCCGAGGCCCGGTCGGCGGCCTTGAGGTCGGCCGGACGCGGTTTACGGCGCAGACGGACGATCAGGACCACGCTTTCGTCGCCGGGACTGGCCAGCAATTCGACCTCCCGGGCCGTATCGAGCAAATGGCCCATGGCCTCGCTGGAGGCAAAGCTTTCCATGACCTTGTTGATCGACGGCATGGCCAGGGGACAGGACTCAATAACCTCGACCTCATGGCTGGACCTGCGGAAAAAACCATAGCCGCCGTTATTATCCACCTGCAAGCGCAAACGCTGACGATAACCGAAGGGGCGGGCCGCCTCCAGAGGCTCTTCCATGACTTTTCCCAGATCGGATCCCTCCATGATTTTAGCGGCGGCAAGATTTTCGCGGAGAACGCCGGACTTTAATTCAAGCTGATAGCCGTATTCGACATGCTGGAAATCGCAGCCGCCGCAAACCCCAAAATGGGGACAATTTGCTTCGATCCGGCGCGGGGAAGCGCTGACAACTTCGACCAGATCGGCTTCCAGATAATTTTTTTTGCGGCGTCCGGGTCGGATCAGGACCTCCTCCCCCGGCAGAACATAAGGGATCATAAAGACCATGCCGTCCGCCATTCGTCCCAGACCCAGACCGCCGGTCACTACTTTATCGATTAAGACTTTTTCCGTTTGCACAATTGTCTCCTTAAATATTTTTCAAAAAGCTATATAACTTATTTATCAATAAAAGGCGGCTATGATAATATTTCTTTAAGCCGAATCCCTGACGCCGATCGGGCTTTTCACAACTATCAACCTGGAATTGCCTGCTTATCCGATAATCTCAATAGGGATGGCTAAGCAAAAATCGTCAGATCCAAGGCGCGTAAATTTCGAGGAATGAAGCGT
>JBHEOZ010000077.1:0-3357 GCA_046260555.1 Desulfurivibrionaceae bacterium | reverse complement strand
CCGGCGGGACCGGATTTGTCGGCAGTCATCTTGTTCGGTTCCTGACCGGCAAAGGTCATCGTTTGACGCTCCTCAGCCGTTCGGAAAAGTCGAACCCGGCCGCCAATGTTGCCATCGTGGTCGGCGACCCGTCCAGACCGGGGGTGTGGCAGATCAGGATGAAAGAGTGCGAAGCTGTTATCAATCTGGCCGGCGCGCCGGTATTCTGCCGCTGGACCCGGAAAAACCGGCACAGGATAATGGAGAGCCGGATCCTCACCACCCGGCATATCGCCGAAGCCCTGAAGGAGGAGGACTCCCGGGTCAAGGTGCTGCTCAGCGGTTCGGCGGTCGGTTACTACGGCGACAAGGGGGAGCTGACAATTGATGAAGGAACCCCGCCCGGCACCGATTTTCTGGCCACTGTCGCCGAAAAGTGGGAGAAGGAAGCCCGGGCCGCCGATGAATCGGTCCGGGTGGTCCGCTGCCGGCTGGGTGTCGTACTGGGCTCCGGCGGCGGGGTGCTGGCCAAAATGATTCCGCCTTTCAAGGCCGGACTCGGTGCGGCGATGGGCTCCGGCAGGCAATGGTTTTCCTGGATCCATATCGACGACCTCATCGAGGCTTTCAACTTTATCCTCGAAAACGAAGATATCGCCGGCCCCGTCAACCTGACCTCGCCGAAGCCGCTAACCAATCGCGATTTTAGCCGCCAGCTGGCCTCCTCCCTCGATAAACCTTTGATCATGCCCGCCGTTCCCGCCCCGCTGCTGAAATTGATCATGGGAGAGGCGGCCAGTCTGGTTCTGGACAGCGCCAAGGTCACGCCGGTGGTTCTGCTGGACAGGGGGTTTGATTTCAAGTTTGCCGAACTTTCGACTGCCCTGAATGACCTGACCCCGGAAGCATGAAGGCTCGGGAACCGACTCAGATGTCGGGCGCCGACCGCCGTCATCAATTCAAGCTGGTCAAAAAAAATAGAATAGTGCGCCCCCTGAGCCCGTCTCCGTTCTTCCCGTCCTCTCCCTTTACTTTTTTGCGCCTGAATATCTCTCAAACCGGAGCTGTCTTTATTCATTGCAGGACGTTTCCCTGAATCTTTTTTGCTCTTCGGGGATGATATGAAGATTGCGGCAGCGGTCAAATATGGTTAATATACGAAGTCCGTGATCCGACCTTTTTAAATTGGCATTTTCCTGAATCCGTGACAGCTTCTAGAAGAACTTTGCTTTATCCGTTTGTTGTTACGTAAAATAATCGTTTTTTCACTGATTCGTCTCAATTCACTCGCCGCCCTGCTGGGCGCCCGGGAACGGCACATCTGCTGCGTTGGCAACTCGTTGATATAAAGCTGAGTTGAGTCCCGCAAGGCGGGACTCGTACGAAACTTATGCCCTTTTTTTGGGTATACCATTAAACATCGTTGCCGCCTTGCATCTGCACCGCTCTCGAACGCTCACGGATTCAGGATTTAAAAAAACTAGACGGCGCAACGGTTCTGGAGAAACTTGATGGATAATATCTTTCAACTTGACGATTCGGCCCTGAAGCTTTACGGCCAATTCGCCGGCATCGACGATACCGACCACGCCGGCCAGAACATCACTTCCGGTCTTCTGGATTACTTGAATCAGGAAGAAAAGGTCCTCGATTACTACCGGCTGCTGCTCGCCCAGGCTACCTGCCTGTTTTCGGAAATACTGATCAACAGCAGTTTTTCCTCCCTCCAGGATGAAAACAGGCAGAAGATTAAATTATTCGTCGATTTCCTGAGAAGAATAGCTAAAGCGCCCAAATTCGACGGCAAGATATACTGTCGTCTCCGGGGTCAGCAGTGTCCGTCCCAGAAGATCGGTTCGGAAACCTATGACTACGAGCTTTCCTTCGGCAACTTCCTCCTTGATTACCAGGTGGCCCAGGCCATCGAGCAGCGGGAGGGCAAGAAAGGCGCGGCCATCTATACAAAGCTGATGGATTCCTTCAAGGCCATGAGCGTCATGGAGCTTTTCAACTTTTCCATCGATTACGGGGATGGCGGGGACGATGATTACCGAAAAATCGAACACACCATTGAACATCTGGTTCATTACTACGCCAAGAAAAACACCAAGGACTGGTTTGTGGTCCACGATGAATACGGCCAACCGAACGTCAACCTGACCATGCTTGCCGCTACCAACAAAGTCAAATCAGCCGCCCTCCAGAATCTGGTCAACAAAATCAAACCGATGCTGCTCAAGGATCCGTCCGGCGAACTGAGCCGTTTCACCACGGTTTACGACGTAATTCTGGCCTCGAAGAACTATCGCGAACAACTCAAAAAGATGCCGATCGAGGTCAATAATGTCCAGTGGCTGACCCAGGGGCTTGAGGAGAAACCGGAACAGAAGGCCAAAGCGGTCAAGATATCCCGGCTGGTCCTCGCCGAATACGGCAGCAATCCCAAGATGGCCACGGAAGTCATGGCCAGTATCAACAGTGACGGCTATACCGATATTCGTCCCGATCTCATGGGCAAACGGCTGTCGTTGGCCTCTAAATTCATCGATCTCGCCGAGCAAGGCGATCAGCAGGACGATCTGCCCGCGGAAGCCCTGAAAAGCATCGAGCTCGGGCTGGAAAATCTTTCGGACGAAATATTCGACAATATTTCCATTGAAAACGACCAGGTCAGCAGCGTTGACGATAAGGGCCGCCGGACCAAGTGGTCGCTCCACGATAAAATCCTCGGACTGTTAAGCTTCTTCAAGCAACGATCATCAACCAAGAAAAAGGTCAGGGACATCACTAATAAGGATGTCATCTTCGGTTCCGAGGATTATTCGGTAATTGCCAGGAACTTCAGGATCACCGAACTGGAGGCCTCCCATCTGATCGATCTGCTCAGGGGCTGTTTCGACGACAACGGCCGGTTCCGCCGCGCCTATTTTGAAAAAAACATCCCGCAGTTCATTCAATACGAAAGCAAGGTATTCGAATTTCTCTGGCATTATCTCAAAGAACTTTCCACCAGACAAGACCGGGTTTCTTTCCTGAACGCCCTGCAGATTCTCGTCGCCCGGTTAACCAGACCGCAAGACGCCTTGAAGATCCTGATCGGGGACATCTTCAACCGCACCCCGGCGGTGAACTTCTCCGACCGCAACGGCCTGATCCTGGCCACGATCCTCCTGCGCAGCAAAAACCGGGAAGAGCGGAGCAACGTCGAACTGACCCCCGAGGAGGTTCTCCTGGTCCGCAAAGGCCTCAAAAGCGAGATGGTCGAGGTGGTGGTCGCTTTTCTGGAGAAGAACCAGGAAAACGTCATCCAGAAAGTCAGGAAAATCACCCAGGAGCTCTTTGCCGCCTCAGCCAGGGAGAATTTCCAGGAAGAAGAGA
>JBHEOZ010000076.1:7893-8207 GCA_046260555.1 Desulfurivibrionaceae bacterium | reverse complement strand
TCCTTGAGGCCATCAAGATCCTGGGGCTCGAGAAAAAAACCAGATTCTATCAGGCCTCGACCTCGGAACTTTACGGCAAGGTCCAGGAAACCCCGCAAACTGAAACCACCCCGTTCTATCCGCGTTCTCCCTACGCCGTCGCCAAGATTTATGCCTACTGGATAACGGTTAACTATCGTGAGGCTTACGGGATTTATGCCTGCAACGGCATCCTTTTCAATCATGAGTCGCCGGTCCGGGGCGAAACCTTCGTAACCAGAAAGATCACCAGGGCCATGGCCAGAATCAAACTCGGCCTCCAGGATTGCCTCTAT
>JBHEOZ010000076.1:2721-7883 GCA_046260555.1 Desulfurivibrionaceae bacterium | reverse complement strand
CGAGGATTTTGTCATCGCCAGCGGCGAGCATTACAGCGTCCGTGACTTTGTCAACGCGGCCGCCGATGAAATCGGCCTCTCCATTACCTGGAAGGGCAAAGGGCTTGACGAGAAAGGTTATGACGCCAAGGGCAGCTGCATCGTCCAGGTCGATCCCCGTTACTTCCGGCCCACCGAAGTCGATACCCTCCTCGGCGACCCCTCCAAGGCCAGGGAAAAACTGGGCTGGACCACCAAAATAACCTTTCCGGAACTGGTGGCGGAAATGGTTCGGGAAGACCTCAAGGCCGCCGAACGCGACGAACTGGTCAAGCGCAAGGGGTATGCGGTTTTTAATCATCATGAGTAGGAAGGGCAGTGAGGTGTTAGGAAAAGATGGTGAGGGGTGAGAGGTGAGGGGCGAGGCTGTCCCTTAAGCCTTGTGACTTGTGGCTTGAAGCTTGTGACTTGTAGCTTGAGTGAGTGAGGGGTAGATGAGTGAGGGGTGAGGAGTTAGGAGTGAGGCTTTTGACTTGAAGCTTGTGACTTGAAGCTTGTAGCTTGTAGCTTGCGATTACAAATATTAATAAGTGACAATTTGGGATATCTTTCCGTCAAAAAAATCCTTCTTGATAAAGTGGATAAAGTTTTCAGACTTCTTGCCGGTCTGATAAATTCCTTAAGAAAAGAGATAAACAAAAAATGACTCCTGCCCCCTCACCCCTCACCCCTCACTCACGCATTTATGTAGCCGGCCACCGGGGCCTGGTGGGCAGCGCCTTGATGCGCAACCTCCGGGCAAAAGGTTGTACCGAAATCATCACCCGGAGCCATGCGGAACTGGACCTTACCGACCAGGCGGCGGTGCGGGCTTTTTTCGCCGGGCAGCGCCCGGAATATGTCTTCCTGGCCGCCGCCAAAGTCGGCGGCATCGTGGCCAATAACACCTATCCGGCCGAATTTATCCACCGGAACCTGGCTATCCAGACCAACGTCATCCATGAAGCTTATCGGTCCGGGGTCAAACGGTTGCTGTTTCTCGGTTCCTCCTGCATCTATCCCCGCGACTGCCCCCAGCCCATGCAGGAGGAGTATCTCCTGACCGGGCCGCTGGAAGCGACCAACCGGCCCTACGCGGTGGCCAAGATTGCCGGGATCGAGATGTGCTGGGCCTATAACCGGCAGTACGGCACCCAATATCTGGCGGTGATGCCGACCAATCTCTACGGACCGGGCGACAACTACGATCTGGAAAACTCCCACGTCCTGCCTGCGATGATCAGGAAATTTCATCTGGCCAAACTGGCCATGGAAGGGGACCTTGATGCAATTAAAAAAGAAGAAGACGCCTCCGGTCCCATTCCCCCGGATATAAAAAAGGCCATCGGCCTCAGCCCAGACTCCTCACTCCTCACCCCTCACTCCTCACCCAAAGTAGTGCTATGGGGCACCGGCGCCCCGCGACGCGAATTCCTCTACAGCGACGATATGGCCGACGCCACGGTTTTCCTGGCAGGTTTGCCGGCCGACAAATTCTCCTCACTCCTCACGCCTCACTCCTCACCGCTTGTAAACATCGGTTGCGGCGAGGATCTGACCATCCGGGAGTTGGCCTTATTGGTTAAGGATGTGGTCGGTTTCTCAGGGAAGCTCACTTTTGATCGCACCAAACCCGATGGAACGATGCGGAAGCTACTGGCGGTGGATAAAATCAACGAGTTGGGCTGGAAGGCGACAACCGATCTGCGGGACGGCATCTCCGCCGTATATGCCAACTACCGGACCAAGGCATAAGGAGCCTGACTTTGCGTATCCTGGTGTGTGGCGGGGCCGGCTATATCGGTTCCCATATGGCGAAGATGCTGGTCGGCCTTGGCCATTCAGTCACCGTTTTTGATAATCTCTCTACGGGGCATCGGCACCTGGTGAAATGGGGGGGCCTGGTCGAAGGCGACCTGCTGCGGCCTGCCGATCTGAAGGCTTTGTTCGACCGGGAACGATTTGACGGGGTCATGCATTTTTCCGCCCGTTCCCTGGTCGGCGAATCGATCCGGGATCCGGATCTTTATTATCGGAACAATGTGACGGGCACCGAGAACCTGCTGCGGGCCATGCGCGAGGCCGGGCTGCAACGCTTTGTCTTTTCCTCTTCAGCCGCGGTATACGGCAACCCGATCAAGGGGCTGATTGACGAGGCCCATCCCGCCAGGCCGATCAATCCCTATGGTGAAACCAAACTGCGGGTGGAGGAGATCCTGCAAAGCCGGGCCGCCGAACACGGCCTGCGGTCGGTGAGCCTGCGCTATTTCAACGCGGCCGGCGCCGACCCCCAAGGCGAAACCGGCGAACTCCATAACCCGGAAACCCATT
The DNA here is from genome assembly GCA_046260555.1 of Desulfurivibrionaceae bacterium. GTDB lineage: Bacteria > Desulfobacterota > Desulfobulbia > Desulfobulbales > JAGXFP01 > JAGXFP01. Next base: position 5,534 of record JBHEOZ010000076.1, on the reverse strand, counting down.
TAATTCCCAATGTGCTCAGAGCGGCAAAAGGGGAGAGCGGCCTGCAAGTCTTCGGCAACGATTACGGCACCGCGGACACCACCTGCATCCGGGATTATATCCATGTCAACGATCTCTGCCGGGCCCATCTCCAGGCCCTGGAGTTTATGGAAGAGAGGCCGGGCGCCCACGTCTTCAACCTCGGGATCGGCAAGGGCTTTTCCATTCTGGAGATTATCCGGGCCGCGGAAAAAGTAGTGGGTAAATCCATTCCCTTCACCTATGCCCCGCGCCGCCCGGGAGACCCGCCGGTCCTGGTCGCCGACAGCACCCTGGCCCGGAAGACCCTGGGCTGGCAGCCGGAGTATATCGACCATGAGGAGATTATTCGTACTGCCTGGCGGTGGATGGCCGGGGGTGAAGAGAGTGAGGGGTGAGGTGTGAGGGGATGCAAGCTTAAGGACAGCTTCAAGCCTCAAGCTTCAAGCCACAAGCCTAAAGACTAAAGACAGCTGCAAGCTTAAGGACAGCTGCAAGCTATAAAAGATATCCGCAAGCTTAAAATGAAAGACAGCGGCGAGCTACTAAATATGCCACAACCGCAGTTAACTTGTATCTTAAGGAGCCTTGAGGCTTGTAGCTTGAGGCTTGCAGCTGTCCTTAAAAGCTTGAACCTGTCCTTAATAATAGCAAGTGCATTGTCGGCTTAAATCGGTTACTTTTCCTTTTTTTTACGGTCACAAAGCCGTAAGATCTTGATGATAAAAGGTTTTTCAACGATGCTCTCTTCCATATTAACGGTCTGCACCGGTAATATCTGCCGGAGCCCGATGGCGGAAATTCTCTTGGGGGAGCGCCTGAAGGAAGAAGGGGTCGAGGTCTCCTCGGCCGGATTGATGGCCCTGGTCGGGCATCCGGCCGATCCACTGGCGATAGCCCTGCTGGCCGAGCGCGGCCTGGACGCCACCGGCCATCGAGCCCGGCAGATCACTACCGAAATAGCGACGGGGGCCGAGCTGATCCTGGTCATGGAACTCTGGCAGCAGCGTGATCTCGAAAAGAGCATTCCCCAGGTCAAGGGCAGGGTTTTCCGGCTCGGCCATTGGCGGAAATTTGACATCATCGACCCCTATCGACGGGGCCGGGAAAGCTTCGCCGAGGCGCTTGCCGCCATCGACCGGGGCATTAATAATTGGATAGAAGTACTATGAAGCGGATCTTTTTTATTGCCGGGCTGTTGCTGCTCACCGCCATGCTCTCTTCCCTGGCCGGCTGCGCCTGGGCTCCCGGCCATCGGCTTAACGAAGACGACCTGGGTAAAGCCCCGGCGGAGGCCGCGGAAAAGAAAAGCGAAATCACCCCTTTGATCCCGATCACCGCCGAGCTGATTGCCCGGCAGCAGGCCGAACGCTTGACCCGCACCGCCCCCGCTTCGGCCTTCTCGCCTGAACCGGCGATTGCCGGGGAATATATCATCGGTCCGGGCGACATTTTGTCCGTCACCGTCTGGGACCATCCCGAACTGACTATCCCGGCCGGCGAGTTCCGTTCACCGGAGCTGGCCGGAAATCTGGTTGACTCCCGGGGCAGAATTTTCTACCCCTATGTCGGCGAGATCGAGGTGGCCGGCCTGACCGTGGCCGAAGTCCGTGCCCTGTTGGCCGAAAAGCTGAGCCAGTACATCAAGAACCCCCAGATCGACCTGCGGGTCGCCGATTTCCGCAGCAAGAAAATAGTGGTTACCGGCGAGGTCGAAAGCCCCAACATCATCGCCCTGACCGATCGGCCCCTGACCCTCCTGGAGGCGATCAATCTGGCCGGCGGCCCCACTGAGCTTGCCGATCTGCGCGAGCTCAGGCTAAGCCGGGGAGGGGAGGTCTTCCGGATCGATCTTCTCGCCTTTTACCGGGAGGGTAATCCGGCCCCGATGGTTCTTCAGGCCGGCGATCAACTCTACGTCCCGGACAATACCGATAATAACGTCTATGTGATGGGCGAGGTCAGCAAATCGATGGCGGTGCCGATGGTCCATCAACGCCTTAGCCTGGCAGAGGCCCTCAGCCGGAGCGGCGGGATCAGCAGCGACAACGCCGACGCCGGCCAGATCTTCGTCTTCCGCAACGAGGCCGGCCGGGCCGCGGCCTACCGGCTCGATGCCAACTCGGCCGACGCCCTGCTCCTGGCCACGACCTTCAACCTGGAAAAACACGACGTCGTCTACGTCGCCCCGACCGGCCTGACCGTCTGGAACCGGATTGTCGGCAAGATCCTGCCCACGGTCCAGACCATCTGGCAGACCAACTCCCTGATCGACGACTGGACGGATTAGGAGGACAGCTACAAGCCACAAGCTTAAAGCTTAAGGACAGCTACAGGCCACAAGCTTAAAGCTACAAGCTTAAAACTGAAACCATAACCGCAGTTGACTTGAAACTTGAGGCTTGCAGCTTGCAGCTGTCCTTAAAAAATATGCAAGAACAAAACATCAATACCACTCCGGCCCCGGCCGACGATGAAATCGACCTCGGTCAGATGGTGGCCATCCTTTTAAACTCCAAATGGTTGGTTGCCTCTATTACTCTGCTGGCCGTGATCGGGGCCCTGGTCTATATCTTTCTTGCCGCCCCGATTTACCGGGGCGATACCCTGATCCAGGTGGAGACCAAGGGCGGCGGCATCACCGGCCTGGATGCGCTCTCCGGCCTGATGAATACGGCAAGCGAAGCGGCGACCGAGATCGAGATCATCAAGTCCCGGTCGGTGATCGGGGCGGCGGTTGATGAATTGCAGTTGAATCTGCGGGCCGAACCGGCTTATTTCCCGCTGCTGGGCCG
>JBHEOZ010000076.1:0-2711 GCA_046260555.1 Desulfurivibrionaceae bacterium | reverse complement strand
TTCGATGTACCGCTGTACGCCGGGCAGGATAGCGGATTGCTGGTGCCCGCTCTCACCATTCTGACTGTTGTGCTCGTTGCCTGCCTGGCCGATTTTCTCCGGCCCCTGGCCCGCCGTCTGGGCGGTGGCCCCGGCGAGGGGCCGCGCCCGGCCCTGTTCGGGCTCGATAGTTTCGCCTGGGGCGGCGAGGAGATCCTGGTCCAACGCTTGGTCGTTCCCGGGAGCTGGGAGGGCGAACCGCTTGCCCTGGTTGCCGGCAAGGAGGGTGAATTCACCCTTTATTCTCCCGAGGATACCGTCGTGCTGACCGGTCAGGTCGGGGTAACCGCCGCCAGTGGTGATCATGGGGTGGAGATCTTCGTCGCGGCCCTCACGGCCCGGCCGGGAACCGGTTTTCTGGTTTCGCTTCTGCCGCGGGGGAGAGTGATCGGCGCTCTTCAGGAGAATCTCCGGGTGGCCGAGCAGGGCAAGCAGACCGGTATTATCGAAATCAGCCTGGAAAGTCCGGAGCCGGAAAAGTTGACCCGGATTCTCCAGTCCATCGCCACCGGCTATCTGCGCCAGGAGATCGAGAAACGTTCGGTCGAGGCGGAAAAGACCCTGGAATTCCTCAATTGCCAGCTGCCGGACCTGAAAGCCGACCTGGACGCGGCCGAAACCCGGCTCAATGCCTATAAATCCGAGCATGGCAGCATCGACCTCTCCCTGGAGACCCAGAGTATTCTGATAATGAATGCCGAGGTGGAAAAGTGGCTCTCCGAGCTGAAAATGCAACAGGCCGCCCTGGACGGGAAATTTACCGCCAGTCACCCGGCCATGGTCACCCTGCATCGGCAAAAGCAGCAGCTGGAGGCCAAGCTTGCCGAGCTGGACGGGCAGATCCGGGGTATGCCGGTCGAGATCCTGGAGGCGGTCCGGTTGCAGCGGGATGTCAGTGTGGCCAACGAGCTCTATATCCTGCTGCTCAACAAGGCCCAGGAGATGAAGGTGGTCAAGGCGGGGACCACCGGCAATGTCCGGATCATCGATCCGCCGGTCCTGCCGGGTGGCGCGGTCAAACCCCAAAAAAAGAAGGTCCTGGTCCTGGGCATTCTCCTTGGCCTGATGGGCGGCATCGCGGCCGTTTTTATCCGGCAATACTTCCGGACCGGGGTCGATGATCCGAACCGGGTCGAGGCGGCCCTCGGCCTGCCGGTCTACGCGATGATCCCGCACAGTAAAAAGCAGGAAGAGCTGGGAGCCCTGGCCCTCAAGAAGAAGGAAGGAACCAGCGATGACTTCCTCCTGGCCATGGTCGACAACAATGATATCGCCGTGGAAAGCCTGCGCAGCCTGCGGACCAGTCTCCAGTTCGCCATGCTCGACGCCCCCAACAATATTGTCAGTTTCGGCGGCCCCGCACCCGGTATCGGCAAGAGCTTCGTTGCCGCCAATCTCGCCGCCATCCTGGCCGACAGCGGTAAGCGCATCCTCCTGATCGACGGCGATATGCGCAAGGGCCATCTCCACAAATATTTCGGGATGACACGGACCGGCGGCCTCTCGGGCCTGATCAGCGGCGAGGTCTTGCAGGATAACGCGATTCACCGGACCAGCCATGAGCAGCTGGATCTCATCCCCTGCGGGATCATCCCGCCCAATCCCTCCGAACTCCTGATGAATGAGCGGTTCCAGAAAATCCTCCATGACCTGGGCGAAGGTTACGAGCTGGTGATCATCGACACCCCGCCGATCATGGCCGTCACCGACGCCACCATCATCGCCCGCCTCTGCGGCCTGAACTTCATCATCCTGAGATCCGGCCTGCATCCGATGCCGGAGATCCAGCAGACCCTGAAGCGCTACACCCAGAACAACATCCACCCCAACGGCTTTATCTTCAACGATATTCCAATCCGGCAATCAGGCTACGGCTACCGATATAACTACCAATATTCATATAAATAGGACAGCTGCAAGCTTAAAGGTTCAAGGGGCAAAGGTTCAATAAAAGTGGATCATACAAAGATTATCAACCGGCTTTCCGAGATCATGCCGGAATTGACGGAACATTTTCCTGACGAGAAAAATCCCATGCCAACCGCCGAAACCCTGAAATCCCGCCTCACCTCCCGCCAATCCACTATTGCGATCATCGGTCTGGGTTATGTCGGTCTGCCCCTGATGCTGCGCTTTCAAAGCGTCGGCTTCAAGGTGTTGGGGATCGATATCGACCCCGGTAAGATTGAGAAACTAAACGCCGGCCGGAGTTATATCGCCCATATCCCGTCCGGACAAATTGCCGCCGCCCGCCAGGCCGGTTTTGAGGCCACCGACGATTTCGGCCGCTCGGCGGAAGCCGATGCCTTGATCATCTGCGTGCCCACTCCGCTCAATAAGAACCGTGAACCGGATCTTTCCTACGTCACCGGCACCGTCGACGCCCTGGCTCCCCATCTGCGCTCCGGCCAGATCCTCTCTCTGGAAAGCACGACATATCCGGGCACCACCGAGGAAGAGCTGTTGCCACGCGTTGAAAAAACGGGACTCAAGGTCGGCCGCGACTTTTTCCTGGTCTATTCGCCGGAGCGCGAAGATCCCGGCAGCAAAAATTTCAACCCCAGTAATATTCCCAAGGTGATCGGCGGCCACACCCCGGCCTGCCTGGAAGCGGGCGCCGCCCTCTACCAGGGCGCCATCGAGCGCTTGGTCCCGGTCACCTCCACCAAAAC
>JBHEOZ010000075.1:450-8222 GCA_046260555.1 Desulfurivibrionaceae bacterium | reverse complement strand
GTATAGGGTGTCGCGCATATAGGTATAGCGGCCGCGCATGAGCGCGAATTTTTCAGGTTCACCGGCTTTGCGCAGTTCCATCATCTTGTCGGCAACCGTATTCAAGGCCTCATCCCATGAGATGGGAACGAATTTCGGGTCGATCCCCCGGCCTTTCTTCGGATTGGTCCGCTTCATCGGCACCTTGACCCGGTCCGGATCATAAAGCTGCTGCAGCGACAGATGTGAACGGGGGCAGACAATCCCGTCGTTCTGTTTGGAATGGCGGTTCGGCACGTCGGCCTTGATCTCGGTGGCAAAGGCGTTCAGCGCCGGCCTCCCCAGAGTGGTGGCCGCTCCGGCGGCTACGGACAGTTTCAGAAAATCCCTGCGTCTGATCTTCATTCTTTCCTCCTTTCCTTTTTGTGAGCGGCATGACATGAAGTATTCGTTCAATGGTCCGAATGTCTTGCAACCTGGATTAGTAAACCACAACTAACGCAATCAAACAAAGTGTGCATAATCCATGCCATCCAGTTCTTCGGGTGGTTTTTGTTACTATTGCGTAACACTGTAAGTTGTCGATGTGGGTAATTGTTTGTGAAATCAAACGGTTAATGCGAAAGACTCGGTTTGAAAAACCGTCGGCGAGGAGGACCGATCAGGATAGCGTTGCTACCAGGGCTAGAGGGGGCCGTTTTTTAAGGGGGTTGGTTCTGGTTGTGTTACTTTTTGGAAACATCGGCCGATACCCTCCTCCATAACGAGAAAGATATCCCGGAGACTCAGAGGTCGATTCCGTAATTGCCCATCTTCTCCCACAGGTTCTTGCGGCTGATGCCGAGGATCTCGGCGGCCTGGGAGCGGTTGCCGCCGGTAATTTTCAGGATCCGCAGGATATGGGCCTTCTCGGCCTCGGCCGCCACTTCGGCCAAGGGCAGCAACCGGGTTTTGGTTGTTTTGTCCTTCAGAATATGGGGGGGAAGGTCCTCTTTGCCGACCACCCCGGCATCGGCCAGGGTGACCCCGCGATCGACGACGTTGATCAGCTCGCGGACGTTGCCCGGAAAGGAATAGCGGCAGAGTTCGGTAACCGCGTCCCGCTCGAAACGGACGGAGGCGCCGTAGCGGTCGTTGAAGGTCCGCAGGAACCTGTCGATCAGCAGTGGTATGTCCTCCTGCCGGTCCCGCAACGGCGGCAATTCGATGGGGATAACGTTCAGGCGGTAAAAGAGATCCTCGCGGAAGGCGCCTTTCTTGATTTCCTTGCTCAGATCCTTATTGGTGGCGGCGATCACCCGGACGTCAACCCGGATTGATTTGGTGCCGCCCAGCCGCTCGAAACTGCGTTCCTCCAGCACCCGCAGCAGCTTGGTCTGGGTGAGCTGCGGCAAGTCGCCGATCTCGTCGAGAAAGATGGTCCCGGAGTCGGCCAGTTCGAAGCGCCCCGGTTTGCGGGCGGCGGCGCCGGTAAAGGCGCCTTTTTCGTAACCGAACAACTCCGATTCGATCAGGTTGTCCGGCAGGGCCGCGCAGTTTATCTTGATCAGCGGCTTATCCTTCCGGCTGCTCTGATAATGGATGGTGGATGCGATCAATTCCTTGCCGGTTCCGGACTCCCCCAGGAGAAGCACGGTCGAATCCGTTTTGCTTACCTTCTCGAGCATGGTCAGGACATTCCGCATGCTCCGGCTTTCGCCGATAATGTTCGGAAAATTGAGCAGGTCGGAGAGGTCCTTCTTCAGGCGGATATTTTCCTCGGTCAGAAGACGCCTTTCAACGGCACGCTTAACCACTATGAGCATTTCATCCTCGGAAAACGGCTTGGTGATATAATCAAAGGCGCCCAAGCGCATGGATTCCACCGCGTCGTGAATGGTGCCGTAGCCGGTCATCATGATGACCGGCAGGGCGGGGTTGTCCTTGATGGCCGCTTTGAGAATGGCGATGCCGCTGACATCCGGCAGGCGGACATCGGTAATGACCAGGGAAAAGTCCCCCTCTTGCAGGGCGGCGAGGCCGGCGCCCCCGTCGGCGACGGGAAAAACGGTATGCCCTTCCGCCTTGAGCATGTCGGTCAGGCTGACGCGCATGATTTTTTCATCTTCGATCAGGAGAATGCTCTGGTTCATGAAGCCTCCGGAAAAGTAACCGTGAAGGTCGTGCCGCGCCCGACCCGGCTGGCGACCTGGATATCGCCCTTGTTTCTCTTGACAAGCTCATAGGTCATCCACAGTCCGAGCCCGGTGCCTTCATCGGATTTCTTGCTGGTATAGAACAGGTCGAATATTTTATCGATAGCCTGGGCATCGATACCGATGCCGGTGTCGGCAACGGTGATAATGACTTTTTTCTCCTCTTTGCGAGCGCCGACCCTGAGCGCGCCGCCTTGCGGCATGGCCTGGATCGCGTTAATCAGGAGATTGACCAGAATCTGGTTGAGATCGTGGGGGGTTACCGGCACGATGAGATCGGCGGGAACATCGGAGCGGAAGGCTGTTGCCGTTTTATTGATATGATAACCGATAATGCGGACCACCGCGGCCAGGATATCGGCAAGATTGGCCCGGGGCTCTTCGCTCCTGCTTTTCCCCGCGCTCCACAGCAATTGGGCGACCGTCTGTTCAATGCTTTCCACCCCTTCCTGCATAAGGTCGAGATAACTCATCCGGAATTGCGGGTCATCGCCCCTCCGCCTGAGCATGGCGATACAGTTCTGCAGTCCTCCCAGGGGATTATTGATCCGGTGGGCCACGCTCGAGGAGAGAATGCCGAGGGTGGCCAGCTTTTCGGATTGCAGCAGCTTGCCGTGGGTCTTTTTCATTTCATCATTGGCGAGGCTCAGCCTGGTGTTCATCGCATTGAAATTCTCCGCCAGCTGGGCAAGCTCGTCATTTCCCCGGACCGGCACCTTCTCCTGCGGCGTCTCGCCGTCCACTTTCTGCATGACCGCGGCAAGGGAGGTGATGGGAAGGATGAACCTCCTGCTTAGAAACCAGATCAGGACAAACCCGAAAAACAGGGCGGCCAGGGACATCAGCCAGATTTCCAGCAGAATGTTCCGGACCCGTTCATTGGCCTTGTCCAGGGTGACGGCAAAAAGGAAAACCCCCCAGTTTTTCCCCCCGATGGAGAGCGGCGCGGCAAATTCCAGGGCATCGGGCCGGAATTCGCCCATGGCGATTTCCCGGACGACGACCTCGGCGCTTTCCGAAAAATCGAAGGTTTTATCCCGATAAACCTTGCCGTATTCCCGAAAATCGCTATGGGAGATTACCCGATTCCCTTCGTCGAGCACCGCCAGATAAAGATAATCCATTTCGCCGCGCTTGAAGAGTTCCTGCAGGTAGTTGTCGATCAGGCCGCCCTCCTCGACCAGCCCGAGTTTTTCGTAGATCAGTTCGTTAATGATGAGAGAGGCCACGGTCTGGGCCAGGACTTTGCCCTGCTTGTCAATGGCGTCGTAGAGTATCGTCCTGTTCCGGGAAGCGGCGAAGGCCCCGAATACGGTGGCGAAAACGAGGATTGCCGCCGAGGCGACGCAGATGAATTTCCATTGCAGGGGGAGGTAGCGGGGGGATTTCATATCAGAAGGTTGTTTTCGGATGGCAGCCGATGCCGCACCCTTTCGGCACGTCGTTGATCATCTTGCGGATCCCGCTGTAATCGGCATCGGAAGCGAAGATAAATCCGCCCCGGAGCACCGGATCCAATTGCCGCAGGGCCTGCCTGCCGTTCTCGGTTTCCTTGATCGACAGCAGGGCGTCCTGGACTTTGCTGACTATGGCATAGGGCGTCTCCGGGGAAACGACAATCGGACCGGTGGGGATCGGTTCGGAGGTGGCAATGATTTTCAGGCCGAATTGCAGGTAGCGGTCGGCAACGGAGCGCCGGATCCCGCCGGCATCGTATTCCCGGCTGAGCACCTTCTTGACCACGGTTTCGTGATAATTGTAGTTGGTGTAGTGGTCGAGCTTGTCGAGATGAATGCCGTCCCTGGCAAACATATAGCGGGGCATGAGGTTGCCGGAGGTGGACCAGAGGGAAGCGAAGGCGATTTTCTTGCCGACAAGATCGGTGATATTCTTGATGTCCTGGTCCGGGGTCGTCACGATGACACTGTAATAAAAGGGATCGCCGTCCTCGGTCAGGCTTTTGGCTATGGGGGGGGTGCCGAAGCGGTTATAGGCATCGAGATAGGTGAGCGGACCGAGAAGGGCGAAATCCATTTCACCGTTGCCGAGGCCGGCGACCGTTTCCCCGTAGGTGTTTTTCAGGAGCAATTCGAATTTCAAGCCGGTTTGTGCGGTAAAATAATCCATCAGGGGCTGATATTTCTCATAGGCGATGCGGGGGTTGTCCCGGGGAATCACCCCGAAACGAAAAACCCGGCCCGGTTCGGGCAGGGAGAGGGCCGAGTCGGCCGGCCCCCCTTCACTGGTCCGGCGCCGGTTGAGAAAACCGCCCATTTCCCGGATCATATCGTAATTGCTGTCCGGCACAACCACAAATCGTTCAATCCGCATGTTGGAGAGGATTTCTTCCCCGACCGGATCAAGATGCATGTTGAGGAAAACCTCCTGGAGTTTTTTCTTCATGAAGATGGACTGGCCCGGCGGCACGACAACCGGCGGAATCCCGAATTCGGGGGAGCGGTGGATGATCCTGGTCTGTTCGGCATAGGGCGAATCGTCGGCCAGCATGTATTTGTAAACCGCCGAATCGACCGCGGCTCCGTCGATCTTTTTTTTGGCCACCATTTCAACCGACTTGTTATGGCTGTAGGAGAAGAAAAACCTGCTGAAAAAATGGTCCGGCGATTTGTCCCGCCTGGCGAGCAGATATAGAGGGTAGAGGCGCCCTGTGTTGGATTTCGGGTCGACAAAGGCGAAGGTCTTGCCGGCAAGCTCGTCAACGGTGGCAATGGCGCTGTCCTTATGGACAATGATGTACGACTGGTAGGTGCTGCTGCCGTCAACCACCGGGGCGGCCAGCAGCTCGACTCCGAAAGCGGCCTTGTCATTGACATAGGGGGCCGAACAGATAAAGGCGACATCGACCTGTTTTTGTTCGAGCATCCGGTCGATTTCATCATAGGTGGTCCGATGGACCAGCTCGCCCGCCATATCGAGCTTTACTGCCAGGTATTCGACAATTTCCTGATAATAGCGGACGGCGCTGACCGGCGTTATCATGCTGGCCACCCCTACCCGCAGAACGGGTTTCGGCTCGCTGGCCGCGAAGAGCGGCCGGACCATTGCCAGGAGGAGAAAACAGGCGATTAACAGGGGGGGAAGTCTGATTTTCATTTTTTGAGCACCCGGTGCGGTTTGTCGGCGGAGACCGGATCAGCACTTATGCCGGGCGGGGGACCGGCCCGACCACTCCGCGCCTCGTTTTCGGACCAAAGGCCTGCTTTTCGGCTGGGCCGGAAAGTAAACCTGCAATAAACAGACCCAATGGAGATTCGGCGGCAGTGCGGGCTTTTCGGGGCCGACCCCGAAAAGCACTGTTACCTTTTTGTAACATGTTTCGGCATATCTTTATACTATAGTTCTTTTCCTCCGGTTTGTCTCGCAAGGTTGAATGTCGGATGGTGGTAACTCTCGGAACGGCGGATGTTTTTTTTATGGAAAATCACTAGTGTCCGGTTGTTTGTTTTTAGGTTACCCGTAACCAGCTAATAATACGCACAAAAAAGCTTGAAATGCAAAAAAACGACTTGAAATTCAGCAGACTTTTCACGGCATTCTCCCGGCTCTATTCTAAAGGAGGGTGCCTATGTATGCCGGGAAATTAGTTTTTTCGCAAATGATGGAGTTCATGCCGTTGCCTATCTTTCACCATTGCGTAGCCAAATATCGAGGGGGACCACAAAGTCAGAAAATTTTCCTGTCTCGATCAGTACTACTGCATGGTCTTCGCCCAGATCACCTACCGGGAGAGCCTACGGGATATAGAGGCCTGTCTCCGTTCACAAAACAAAAAGCTCTACCACATGGGTATTCGGGGCAAGGTCTGCCGGTCAACCATGGCCGATGCCAACGAGCAACGGGATTGGCGTATCTACGCAGAGTTGGCCAACTCACTTATTGCCATGGCCCGCGACCTCTACAAGGCCGAAACGTTCCTGGCCGACCTGAACGAGACAGTCTACGCCCTCGATTCAACGACCATCGCCTTCGTGGGATACGAGCAATCTCTAAAAGAAAAGTAAGCAGGCTTGTCTTTGACTCCTTTATGGTCTATTTTAAGGTCAAAGGAGGTGTGCCATGAAATACTCACAGGCAATTAAACCAATCAGTTACCTGAAGGCTCATGCCGGAGAGATCATTCGCGGAATCAGCGAAAACCAGGAGACCATGATTATCACCCACCATGGCGAGGCCAAGGTCGTGGTTCAGGACATCCATATCTTCGAGCAAACACAGGAGAGCCTGGCCATGCTCAAACTGCTGGCCCAAAGCAAGGCCAGCCTGCAACAAGGCAGGGTAAAACCCGCCGCCGAGGCCTTTGTCGATCTTGCCGAACGGATCAGGACGGAACAGAGTTAATGTATGACGTGTTTTTGATCGCCGAGGCAGAAGACGACATTTTCGACATTTATCGTTTTGTTGCGGCCCACGATTCCCCGGGAAAGGCAGAAAACCTTTTCAACCACCTCCGGCAAACCATCGACTCCCTGAGCGAACTGCCAAACAGAGGCCATATCCCGCCGGAGCTCGACAGGGTCGATGTTCGGGAATTTCTGGAAATCCACTTCAAACCTTATCGCATCATCTACCAGATCGTCGAATCGAACGTTTACGTGCATGCTGTCCTGGACGGCCGCCGTGAGCTCCATGATATCCTGCAGCGAAGGTTGTTGAACGGGTAATGGGGGACCTAAAAGGCTGCTCGAAGAATTTTTCTGGACACATCGAGCGTCACATCACCATGTTCTGATAAAGCTGTCATACCATGCTTTTTAAGCGATGCTGCTACCTTTTCAATGAAATCTTCTCCGAGACCATAGCTGGAAAGTGTGGTCGGGATATCAAGACTTTGGAAGAAAGCTTCTGTTTTGGTGATGGCCTCTTCAATACGTGCATCCTCACTTCCTTCTGTAATGTTCCAGACCCTCTCAGCATATTGAAGCAGTTTTTCCCGTTTTTGTTCCTTCCTGACCCGCCAGTTGGCAGGCACGACAGCAGCCAGTGTTCTGGCATGATCAATGCCTGTTAACGCCGTTATTTCATGACCTATCATATGAGTTGACCAGTCCTGCGGGACACCCGCACCAATTAAGCCATTGAGTGCCATGGTGGAACACCAGACAAGATTTGCCCTTGCGTCGTAATCTTCAGGGTTGTCAAACGTCTCTTTACCAATCTCAATAAGTGTCTGGAGAATGCCTTCGGCCGTACGATCCTGGAAACGACCTTCAGCTGGAAATGTAATGTATTGTTCAACGGTATGAACAAATGTGTCGACAATGCCATTGGCGACCTGTTTGGCAGGTAGGGTATAGGTTATGGTTGGGTCAAGGATCGAGAATTTCGGGAATGCCCGCATGCTGAAAACAGGCAGTTTGTCCTCGCCGTCACTGATTACAGCACCATTGTTCATCTCTGAACCGGTTGCCGGGAGTGTCAGAACGGAACCAAAAGGTACTGCATTATCTACGGGAACCGGGGTAAAACCATAGTTCATCAGCTCGCGTTCACGGCCGACGAACTTGTCGGCGCAAGCCGCAACACAGATAAATTTTGTTCCGTCAATTACCGAACCGCCCCCGACAGCGAGAAGAAAAT
>JBHEOZ010000075.1:0-242 GCA_046260555.1 Desulfurivibrionaceae bacterium | reverse complement strand
CCCGTACTCTTGGCACTGCCGCTCCCGTAGGTGATTAATACTTTCGCGTTTTTAGGAACCAGGTTGTCTAGCTCGCTCAGCTGGCCTTTACCGAAAACGATATTTGTCGGATTGTAAAAACTGAAATTTTGCATATCCTTCCTTTATGGGTGAGATTGTCAGTTGATTGTCACCGACCCTCATGGGTCGTCATCTTCAATCTGATACCGTAAACCTTTTGAAGTAAATGAGAAGGCATATTC
>JBHEOZ010000074.1:403-8241 GCA_046260555.1 Desulfurivibrionaceae bacterium | reverse complement strand
CATTGCAGCGTACTGAAGTACGCTTCATTCCTCGAAATTCGCGCGCCTTGGATCTGACGATTTTAGCTTAGCCATCCTCATTTTTGATTTTTTGCGGGCTCAAATTTTTTCTACCCCGCCAGGGGGTAAGGCAAGCTATGGCGTTAAGCCGGGATCCGGGACAAGGGCGCTATCTTACTCTTATCCCGAGGTTTATTGCAATCTTTCCTTTACCGTAAGTGTTCACCGGGGCCGATAACGTGTTAATTTAACGGGCTGTAAACGGTCAGCAGTGCCCCAGGTTCGGGTAAGCATCCAAGCACCGCGTACCCGTTGTACGTAAGCTTGGCTGATCGCCCGAAGATGGGGTGCTGCTGAACGCTTACCCTTTACCGGAGTTTTCAAGCGTAAATGACAGCTAAAAAAGCGGCGGTGGCCATGAGCGGCGGGGTGGACAGTTCGGTGACCGCCGCCCTTCTAAAAAAACAGGGCTATGAGGTCCGGGGGGTTTTCATGGCCCTGGCCCAGCCCGATCTTGACGACCAGGTGACCCGGGTCCGGGCGATGGCCGAGCGGCTGGGGATCGAGCTTGCCGTTCTCGATCTGCGGGGTGATTTTGAAAGAGCGGTTCTCGACTATTTTCGGGACAGCTATTTCCGGGGGTTGACCCCCAATCCCTGCGTGGTCTGCAACCGTCAGATCAAGTTCGGCCTCTTTCTGGAAAAGGCCCTGGCCGCGGGCGCCGACTTTCTGGCCACCGGCCATTACGTCAGGCGGCAGACGGGGGAGGACGGCCGCTACCATCTACTCAAAGGCGTCGATCCGGCCAAGGACCAGTCCTACTTCCTCTGTCTTCTTGAGCAGTCCAGGCTGGCCAGGACCCGTTTCCCGCTGGGCGGCTACCACAAGAACCAGGTTTACGAACTGGCCGGCGAACTGGGCCTTGAGTTCGGGCGCAGCGAAGAAAGCCAGGATGTCTGCTTCCTCAAAGGGCGGGAGATCGGCGCTTATCTCGATAGCAGCAGCGCGGTCCGGGATGGGAGCGGTCCGGTGGTGACGGGCGACGGCCGGGAGGTAGGGCGCCACCGGGGTATTCACCACTTTACCGTGGGCCAGCGGCGCGGCCTGGGCATTCCCGACGCGACCCCCTGGTATGTGGTGGGGCTTGAGCCGGCAGGCAACCGGGTGGTGATCGGCAAAAGAGAGGATCTGTACCGCTCCCGGCTGCGGGTGGCGGAATTGCACTGGCTGGCCGGCCGGCCTCCCGGGTTACCGGGTGAATTCGAGGTCCGGATCCGTTACCGCCAGCAGCCGGTGCCCGCCCGGGTCGTGCCGGGCGAGGGGGACAGTTTCGATATTCTTTTTGCCGAGCCCCAGCGGGCGGTTTCGCCGGGCCAGTTCGCCGCCCTCTACCGGGGGGAGGAATTGTTGGGCGGCGGCCCGATTGCCCGTTAAGCCTTTAAAGAATCCCGGCGGCCATCCCGCTTGACTAATTCGGCTAAACATATATAAATGATGGCGGCGCAAAAAAAAGTTAATTTAAAGTTGTTTTTATGAGCGATTCTTCGACAAAAAAGCGGGTGGCGCTGGCAACCCTGGGCTGCAAGGTGAACCAGTTCGAGTCCGCCGCCTTTCTTTCGTCGCTGGCGGAACGCGGAGTTGAAGTGGTGCCTTTTTCGCAGGAGGCCGACGTCTATATCGTCAACACCTGCGCGGTTACCGCCAAGGCCGGGGCCCAGTCCCGGCGGATGATCAGGCGGGCCCTGCGGACGAATCCCGCCGCGCGGCTGGTGGTGACCGGCTGCTATGCCCAGGTCGCCTCCCAGGATATCCTGGAGATCGTCGAGCAACCCCTCTGCATCGTCGGCAACGGCTTCAAACAGAAGCTGGTCGAGGTCGCCCTCTCCGATGGACATTGCGATCTGGAAATGCAGATGGGCGATATCAGCCGGAGCAGGGAGGTCAGTCCGCTTACGGTCAAGAGTTTCGGTGAACGGACCCGGGCCTATCTGCGCATCCAGGACGGCTGCAACAGTTTCTGCTCGTACTGTATCGTGCCCTTTTCCAGGGGGCGCAGCCGCAGCCAGCTGCCGGACCAGGCGGTTGACCAGGCCCGCATTTTTGCCGACGGGGGCTACCGGGAACTGGTGGTGACCGGCATCCATACCGGCACCTACGGCCATGATCTCGAACCGGCCACCGATCTGGTCAGCCTGCTGCGCCGCCTCTTGGAGGAATGTCCGCTACGCTACCGGATCAGTTCCCTCGATCCGGGTGAGATCAGCGATGAGTTGCTCGAATTGATCGCGGCCGAGAAAAATCTGCTGCCCCATCTCCACATTCCGCTGCAGAGCGGCGACGACGGGATTCTCGCCAAGATGCACCGGCGCTACCGGGGCGAGGATTTTGCCGAACTGATCGGCCGGATCAGAAAAATTCTGCCGGAGGCGGCGATCGGGGTCGATGTGATGGCCGGTTTCCCGGGTGAGGACGAGCGGGCCTTTCAAAATACCTACGATCTGCTGGCCCGGCTGCCGGTCACCTATCTCCACGTCTTTCCCTACTCGAAGCGGCCGGGGACGGTGGCGGCCTCCATGGCCGGCCAGGTCTTGAAGCAGGTCAAGGACGAGCGGGTCGCCGCCCTTCGGGAACTGGGCGACCGGAAAAGGCAGGAGTTTTATACGGCCCATCTCGGCGAGATCAGGGAGGTGCTGGTCGAAGGCGGCGGCCGCCGGAAGCCCGTAACCGATCACGTGATAAGCCACCCAGGGTTGGCCAATCTCCCATTTGGTAAGCGATTACAGGGTGCCGGAGATGCAAGGCATCACCCTGCGATGTGTACTGATGTACATGAGCAGGCCGATAACACAGCAGATTCGGTACCCTGTAATCGCTTACGGAAGCCCGGCGGGCTGAAGGGCTTTACCGATAACTATATCCCGGTCAGCTTCAAAGGAGCACCCGGCTTGATTAATCGGCTGGTCAAGGTTAGACTCGACTGTTTGGATACTGCGGGGGTGGCCGGCACCATGGTGGGGGAGGAAAGATGAACGGTGAAATAATCGCCATCGGCGACGAACTTACCTCCGGTCGGATTCTTAATACGACCAGCTATTTTGCCGCCGGCCAGTTATTCGCCGCCGGGCACGAGGTAACCGCGATGACCACCATCGGCGATGACCCGGAGCTGATCGGCAAAACCCTGCTCGACGCCCTGGCCCGGGCCGATTTCGTTATCGTTACCGGCGGCCTGGGGGCGACCAGCGACGATCTGACCAGTGAGGCGGTGGCCAACGCCCTGGAGCGGCCTTCGACCTTCTATCCCGAGGTTCTCAACCAGATCAGGGCGGCCAACAAAGCCACCCCGGCTGAACCCCACCCCTCCCTGGAAAAGTTGGCCTGGCTGCCGGCCGGGGCCCATGCCCTTAAAAACGAAACCAGCGCGGCCGGCTATTTCCTGGTTCACGATAATAAGCCGATCTTCTTTCTGCCGGGGGTACCCTATGAAATGGAGGAGCTTCTGGTCGAAACGGTGATCAGCCGTCTGGCGGTCTGGGAAGGCGAGGAAGTGCGCCAGGTCAGACAACGGCTTTACCGGGTGGCCGGGCTGCCCGAAACCGCGATCAACCAGCGGCTGGCTCCCCTGACCGAGGGTGAAGGGCGAATCCGGATCGGTTACTATCCGGTCTTTCCCGAGGTCCATGTCAGCCTGACCGTGGTCGGATCCGAAGAAAGGGATACGGATCGTCTTTTCGGCGAGGTTGATGCCGGGATTCACGGCTTGCTGGGGGAAAATCTTTACGGGACCGAGGACGAAACCCTTGAAGCAGTGGTCGGCCGCTTGCTGGTCGATAACGGCATGGTCCTGGCTCTGGCCGAGTCCTGCACCGGCGGTCTGATCTCCCATCGGGTCACCAGGGTACCCGGCAGCTCCGAATATTTTCTGGGCGGGGTGGTGACTTACAGCAATGAATTAAAGGAACAGATGCTCGGGATCGACGGAGAGCTCCTTGCCGAATACGGCGCGGTGAGTCCCGAGACGGCCCGGGCGATGGCCGAGGGGATCCGCCGGAAGACCGGCGCCGATATCGCCCTGGCGGTGACCGGTATTGCCGGACCCTCGGGAGGTACCGCGGCCAAGCCTGTAGGCACTGTCTGTTTCGGCCTGGCGACCTCGGCGGGTACCGAGGATTGCAAGTCCAGTTTTAACGGAGAGCGCTGGCAGGTCCAGGAAGCGGCCTGCCATAAGGGCCTCGACATCTTAAGACTGGCCATGCTCAGGCATGACTATGCGAAGAATCAATCCTGTCAGCGTTTATAATTAAAACCTCTTCCGGGAGAAATGAACCGATGACTTCAGCCACAGATAAAAGCAAGACGATAGACTCGGCGATAAACCAGATCCAGAAACAGTTCGGCAAGGGCTCGATCATGCGACTTGGCACCGATACGGCCGAAGCGGTACCGGCGATTCCCACCGGCGCCTTGAGCCTTGACATCGCCACCGGAGTCGGCGGCATACCCCGGGGCCGGGTCACCGAGATCTACGGGCCGGAATCCTCCGGCAAGACCACCCTGGCCCTCCATGTTATCGCCGAGGCCCAGAAGAGAGGCGGCACCGCCGCCTTTATCGACGCCGAACACGCTCTGGATACGACCTATGCCGAGCAGCTCGGGGTCAATATCGACGACCTCCTGGTCTCCCAGCCCGATTACGGCGAGCAGGCCCTGGAGATCGCCGAGATTCTGGTGCGCAGCGGCGCGATCGACGTAATTGTCATCGACTCGGTCGCCGCTCTGGTCCCGAAAGCCGAAATCGACGGCAATGTCGGCGATTCCCATGTCGGCCTCCAGGCCCGGTTGATGTCCCAGTCGATGCGGAAGATGACCGGCATCCTGAACCGCTCCAAGACCGCGTTGATCTTCATCAACCAGATCAGGATCAAGATCGGGGTGATGTACGGCAACCCGGAAACCACCACCGGCGGCAACGCCCTGAAATTCTACAGCTCGCTGCGGATGGATATCCGCAAAATGACCGCCATCAAGGACGGCACCGAGGTGATCGGCAACCGTACCAAGGTCAAGTTCGTCAAGAACAAGGTGGCGCCGCCCTTCAAGATCGTTGAGTTCGATATTATCTACGGGGAGGGGATCTCCAAGGTCGGGGATCTGCTCGATCTGGCCGCCGAGCAGGATATCGTCGAAAAAAGCGGGGCCTGGTACTCCTATAACGGCGAACGGATCGGGCAGGGCCGGGAGAACGCCAAGGCCTTCCTGAAGGACAATCCGGATGTCTGTGCCGATATCGAGCATAAGGTCAAGCTTGGTTACGGCATCGCTGTCGAGGGCGACGAAAAAAAGGCCAAAGCCTGAGAGATTCGGGCCAGCCCGGTTCATTAATGATATTCAACCTGCATGAGAGAAGTTTTAAAAGATGACTGGAAATGAAATAAGAGCTCGTTTTTTAAAGTATTTTGGCGACCGCGATCATGAAATTGTGGCTGGTTCACCCTTGGTTCCCCACGACGATCCCACCCTGCTTTTTACCAATGCCGGAATGGTGCAGTTCAAGCGGGTGTTCATGGGCGAGGAAAAAAGAGACTATGTCCGGGCCGTCACCTCCCAGCGCTGTCTTCGGGCGGGTGGCAAGCATAACGATCTCGAAAACGTCGGCTACACGGCACGCCACCATACCTTTTTCGAGATGCTCGGCAACTTCTCCTTCGGCGATTATTTCAAGGAAGAGGCGATTCGCTACGCCTGGGGATTTCTGACTGAGGAACTGGGCCTTGAGCGGAGCAGGTTGTGGATTTCGGTGTTCGACGATGACGACGAGGCCTTCGCGCTCTGGGAAAAGGTGGAAGGCGTTACCCCGGAGCGGATCGTCAGGATGGGCGAAGAGGAAAATTTCTGGTCCATGGGCGACACCGGCCCATGCGGCCCCTGTTCCGAGATCCATTACGACCAGGGGGAGGAGATGGCCTGCGGGCCGGACTGCCGACTGGGCTGCGACTGCGACCGCTACCTGGAGGTCTGGAACCTGGTCTTCATGCAGTTCAACCGGGCCGAGGACGGCACCATGACCCTCCTGCCCAAGCCGAGCATCGACACCGGCATGGGCCTGGAGCGGATCACCGCCGTTATGCAGGGCAAAAGGACCAATTACGATTCGGACCTGTTCACCGAGATCTTCGCGCGGATCGCCGAGGTAACCGGCCGGGAGTACGGCAGGGAAGACAAGATCGATACCGCCATGCGGGTTATCGCCGATCACAGCCGGGCCACCACCTTTCTGGTGGCCGACGGGGTGCTGCCCTCGAACGAAGGCCGAGGCTATGTCCTGCGGCGCATCATGCGGCGGGCCATCCGCTTCGGCCGCTTTCTGGGGATTAAAACACCTTTCCTGGCCAGAATCACGGCGGCGGTCGTCGAGCAGATGGGGGAGGCCTATCCCCATCTGCTGGAGAGCCGGGAGCTTTTGGAAAAAGTGGTCGATAACGAAGAGGAGCGCTTTTTGGAGACCATCGACCACGGCCTGGTGATGCTCAACCAGGAACTTTCCCGCCTCAAGAAGGGTGGCGAAAAAGTGGTGGCCGGCGACTTTATCTTCAAGCTCTATGATACGTTCGGGTTCCCGGTGGATATTGTCCGCGATATCGCGATCGAGAAGGGCCTCTCCGCCGATGAAGCGGGTTTTAACCAGGCCATGGCGGCCCAGCGCCGGCAGTCCAGAAAATCCTGGAGGGGCGGGACTCTCGCCGAACTGGGGCCGGGGGTGAAGACCCTGCTGGAGAAAGGAACAAGGAGTAAATTTCTTGGTTACGAAACCTTGCGGTGCGAGACGGAAATTGCCGCCCTTCTTGATGAACAGGGCGAACTGGTTTCCGGAGCGGCGGACGGGAAGAAGGTGTCGATAGTCTGTCCCGAAACCCCTTTTTATGCAGAGGCCGGTGGGCAGAGCGGCGACCGGGGCGAAATCAGGGGTCCGAACGGCACGGCCGTCGTACTCGATACGGTCAGTGCGGGTGAGGGGTTGATTATCCACCAGGCCGAAGTCAGGGCAGGCGCCATCGCCGAAAATGAAAAGGTGACCCTGCAAGTTGATCGGGAGCTGCGGCAGCGGACCGCCGATAACCATACCGCCACCCATCTGTTGCAGGCCGCCCTTAAAAAGGTACTGGGCGACCACGTCAAACAGGCCGGGTCCCTGGTTGATCCGGAGCGGATGCGCTTCGATTTTACCAGTTTTTCGCCCCTTAACGCCGATCAAATCGAGCAGGTCGAGAATCTGGTTAACCGGGAGATCAGGCGCAACAGCCGGGTCGATACCGCGGTCCTCGCCCGCGAGGAGGCGATCAGGGAGGGGGCCACGGCCCTTTTCGGCGAAAAATACGCGAACAAGGTCCGGGTGGTGAGCGTCGCTAAGTACAGCAAGGAACTGTGCGGCGGCACCCATGTCGGCGCCACCGGCGAAATCGGCCTGTTCAAGATTGTCAGCGAGGCCGGCATCGCCGCCGGGGTTCGCCGGATCGAGGCGGTGACCGGTTCCGGCGCCCTCCACCGTTTTCAGCAGGGTGAGCGCCAGCTGGCCGCAATTGCCGAGCAAATTAAAAGCACCCCGGAAGAAATTTCGGCCCGGATCGGCAGAATCCAGGCTCGACAGAAAGAACTGGAGAAAGAGCTTGCCCGTCTCGCGGCCCGGCAATCGGTCAGCGATCTCGACAGCATCGTCGATGGAGCCCGGCTGGTCGGCGGGACCAGGGTGGTTGCCGCCAAGATCTCGGTTGATTCGCCGAAGACCATGCGGGAGGTTGGCGACCGGCTGCGCGACAAGCTCGGTTCCGGCGTGGCGGTGG
>JBHEOZ010000074.1:0-230 GCA_046260555.1 Desulfurivibrionaceae bacterium | reverse complement strand
CGCTTTTCTAATGGGTTAGAAATCCGTATTTTAAATGAACGGCTATTCATTTGCTGCTTGGGTGATAAAATCCGTGAGATGAGGCGATAGCAGTCAATCTCCTCTAAAAATTTGAATTATAAAGCAGGTATCAGGGAGCGGATAATGATAACCATTGATTTGACAATGCCTATCCAGATCGTCAATATTCTGATCCTCATCGTGATCATGAATATTGTCCTGTACAGGCC
>JBHEOZ010000073.1:0-8250 GCA_046260555.1 Desulfurivibrionaceae bacterium | reverse complement strand
CCCCTAACCCCTAACCCCTAACTCCTAACCCCTAACTCCTCACTATAGTCCGGGAACGTGACGGGACAGCGCACCGAGGTCCCTGCTTTGTTTGCGAACAGCAGATAGCCGTTCTCCCGGCCGAACAGAAAGAGATCCCGGGTGATCGCCACATCCTTGGTACAGTATTCGATAATCTTGTCGATCCGCCCCTCCTTGTACCACTGAAGGGCCATCAGGCCGTCCGCCGTTTTTTTGACCTTCAGGGTCTGTCCGGCCAAACCGTCAAGACTGATCCGGTAGCCGAGACGGTTCTTGATCTCCTCAAGGATATCGAGGGTGGGCAGCGCCGTCAGATCGAAAGAGGTATAGGCCGACAGCACCGAATTATCGAAACGCTTGTTGTTGAAGCCGATCACCAGGTCAAGCTCCTTGAGGCGGTCGATAAAATCGCCGATCTCATCATCCCGGTAGACAAAAAACCGGTTCGGTCCGGAATCGTAGAGGACCACGATACTGATCCCCATCCGCGCCGCCCGGTGCCAGCCGCCGACCTCGGCGGCCGATCTTCTGGTCTCCACGTCGAAGACCCCGTAGCGCGACACGGCCGGTAGAACCACGGGAAGATTTGCTTCCCCGGTCGCCTCCTCGATATCCAACCGGGCCAGCCGTTGAACCAAGAGTTCCTCACCGGCAAGCCATGACAGCAGGCAAAGGGCCGCTTCCTTGTCGATGGGCCGGTTGCCGGAGCCGCATTTGGGGGAATGGACACAGGAGGGGCAGCCGGTCTCGCAGGGACAGTTTGCCACCGCTTCATGGCCGGCTTTCAAAAGTTCGGCGAACTGCTCGAAGGCCTGGCGGCAAAGACCGACTCCGCCCGGATGACCGTCGTAGATGAAAACGGCCGGCCCCTCGATGGCCGGATGAAACGGGTAGGCGATACCGCCCACGTCGTTGCGGTCGCAGAGGACCAGAAGCGGAAAGATCGAGATCAGGACATGCTCCATGGCATGGATGCCCCCCATGAAATGGCGCTGTTCCCTTTCCATGCGGCGCTGAAGCTTTTGCGGGATCTCGATCCAGATGCCCTCGGTTTCAAATATCACCGGGGGCAGGTCGAGTTTTTCGCTGCCGATCAGCTGGTGACCCTTGACCAGCCGCCGCTGAAAGCCGGTGACCGTTTCGATGACCCGCAGCTTGCCGAAGGCAACCTGAAAGGGCTCTCCTTCCTTGCCGTTTTTAACCGACATCCTTTCCAGTACGGCCAGGATTTCGGTCTCCTTATTGGCCAGGGGCCTGGTGAAATAATTGACATTGCGCCGGGTCGCCCGGATTTCGCCGCCTTCGAGATCGAGGCTGTCGACCAGCCAGGTCCTGCCCCGGTGCAGATAGACCCCGCCGGGGTGGCATTCCTTCATGCTCCGCAGCCAGTCGATCCGGCCGAGCAGTTCATCGCTGCGCTTCTCCTTGATGGCCAGGGATCGGCCGCTGCCCCGCAGATCCACCTGGCGGTGGGGATAGCGGCGGGCGGTGTACCAGGTGGTGCCGTCGCCGGTCAGGAGGAGATCGCCGGAATTATTCAGTTCGACCA
Organism: Desulfurivibrionaceae bacterium; assembly: GCA_046260555.1. Lineage (GTDB taxonomy): Bacteria > Desulfobacterota > Desulfobulbia > Desulfobulbales > JAGXFP01 > JAGXFP01. The sequence goes on along the minus strand of JBHEOZ010000073.1, from coordinate 6,680 downwards.
GGGCCTTCCGGGCGGCCTCGGCGCTCAGTAAGGCGCTGTCGACCCTGAGGGGCAATTCCGCCGCGGCGCAGATCAGGTGTCTTTTCAGGATCTCGATATTGCCGGGGTTCAAAACCGCCGCCTCGACCTCCCGATTAAAAAAATTGGCCGGATTCCGCATAAAGTACTGGTCGAGGGCGTCTTCCTGGCCGACCATGACCACCAGGGAATCCCGCTGCCGCCGCCCGACCCGGCCGCCCCGCTGCCAGGTCGCCATCACCGTGCCCGGATAGCCGACCAGGATGCAGATGTCCAGTTCGCCGATATCGATACCCAGTTCGAGGGCACTGGTTGAAATGACCCCCAGCAGGCTGCCGTCGCTTAAGCGCGCCTCGATCTCCCGGCGCTCTTCGGGCAGGAAACCGGCCCGATATGAGGTCAGCTTATCGTGTTCGCCGCCGAGCCTGGCCCTGGTCCAGACATAGATCAGTTCGGTCATCTTGCGGGACTGGGTGTAGACAATCGTCCTTAAACCCCTTTTCAGGGAAGCCTCCAGCATCTGGCTGGCCGCGTGGGAAGCGCTGTCATGGGGATTTAAAAAAATAAAATGGCGGCCGGAACGGGGCGCGGTGCTTTCGGTCACCGTTTCAACCTCGCGGCCGAGCAGATCGGCGGCCAGTTCGGCGGGGTTGCCGACCGTCGCCGAGGACATGACAAAACGGGGCGCGGAACCGTAATGGCGGCAGATCCGGAGCAGCCGTCGCAGCACCCCGGCCATATGGCTGCCGAAAACCCCCCGATAGGTGTGGACCTCGTCGATAATCACATGGCTGAGCTCCTGCCAGAGCCCGCTCCAGCGCTCATGGTAGCCGAGCATCGACAGATGGAGCATGTCGGGATTGGTGATCAGGATATCGGGTAGCTGGTCCCTGATCTTGCGGCGGTGATAGGAGGAGGTGTCGCCGTCGCAAATCGCTCCCCGGGGCCGGGGGCTTCCGGAAATCAAGCCGGCCAGCTTATCGACGGCCTTGAGCTGATCCTGGGCCAGGGCCTTGAGCGGAAAGAGGTAGAGGGCCCTGCCGCCGCCGTTCATGATATTTTCAAAGACCGGCAGATTATAGATCAGGCTTTTGCCGCTGGCGGTCGGGGTGGCGACGATAACATCCCGGCCCCGCCGGATCAGATCAATGGCGGTTACCTGGTGGTGGTAGAGGTTATCGAAACCGGCCGCGGCCAGGGCCTCGGCAAGCGCGGCCGGCAGAGGTTCGGCGAGTTCTCCGAAACGGGACGTTTGGCCCGGAATCTCTTCATGATGAACTACCTGGGGGCCGAAACGGGGTGAATTTTTCAGGGAACTGATATACTCTTCTATTCCGGAACCGGCGGCGTTTCGCCCTTGTCGATCTTTTTCTTTCATCCGGCCACAGAACCTCGTTCCTTAAAAAAATTCAATCATACAAATTAATCGGAACGGCATAAAAGCAAAAGCAAAATCTTCTCAATCCGGTTGCCCGAAAACAATCAGGGTGATATTTTAAATTGTCCGGGGTGATCACCTTTGACGAGTTCATGGAAACTTAAAATATCAAGTCACTGCGAGCGCCTCGCGCGCAATCCTGAAAACATGCAAGATGCAATTGCAAACTGATAAAGCTGAGTTAAGTCCCGCAAGGGGGGACTCGTACGAAACTTATGCCCTTTTGCGGTATAAACGGTACTTTTATAATTTCCATGTCCCTAAAGTAAAATTTCCCGCGAAGCCGTCAGGGATCCAGGATTCTAATTAAATCCACAAACGAGTTGACCCAATGTCTCGAAACAACTAGATAAGTGTATTCCGGAAGCAAACCTCGGTAAAATTTATAAAACCCTTCCTTCGACAGGCTCAGGGTGAGCGTGGTAACTTACAGTTTCAGAGTGAACGAAGTATTTTTTTTATTTAACTTCATAATATTCTTATCGAAGTGCGCACCATTTAATTAAACGTCCATACTGAGCTTGTCGAAGTTCGCACCATTAATCTAAGGTATCCTGCAATGACAACCATCGCCACCCTGGGTCCGGAGAACTCCCTCGACTGGCAGGCGGCCCGCCGCTTTAAACCCGAGGCCGAGCTTATCACTTTCCCGAGCCCCTCTGCCCTGATCAACGCCTTCGCCCAAGGCCGGGCCGATCTGGCCGTGATCCCGGTCTACAACACCAGGGACGGGGAAAGCCGTGAATTTTTCCGGGCCATGGCCATGCTGCGGGGGGGCTACTGGATCGACAATATGGTCCTGCCCATTCATCTTTCCCTGGGCACCATCGACCACGACAGCAGACTTGCGCTGATCGTCGGCGAAACCTATCACCTTAAACAGTGCTCCGAATTTCTCGCCGACAATTTTCCCGATATATCGACCATGGCCACCAACAACCTGGAACAGGATCTGGCCGTGATCAGCAGCGGCAAGCTGACCGACCGGGGAGTAATCGCCCCGGAAGGAGTCCTGAAAGCGCATGGCCTCAAGATCAGGGAAAGGGAAGTCGCGCCGTACAACCGGACCCGTTACGCCGTTCTGGGCCGCACCCCTACCCCGCCCAGCGGCTACGATGCCACCGCCCTGATTACCGCCCCGCTCCAGGATCGGGTGGGGCTGCTCTTCGACACCCTGGGCGAGTTTTCCCGCCGGGGCATCAACATCCTCGACATGCGCACCGAGAACGACCTGAAGACCCAACGCATGCAGTTCTACATCGAGGCGGAGGGCCATATCGACGATCAAAACGTCAGGCAGGCCTTGGAGCGCATCGAAAACCATATCATCCAGGAACCGGGGGCGATCAAGGTGCTGGGCAGTTTCCCCCGGGTCGACATGCGGACCAAGCTGATCGGCAGGATCGGCTTTATCGGCACCGGCGACATGAGCCTCTGGTTTGCTGACCGCCTCGAAAACGAGGGTTACCGGATCATCATGACCGGCCGGAGTACGGAAGTTACCCCGGAGCAGATGATCGACCAGGTCGAGGTGGTGATCATCTGCGTACCGATCAGCGCCACTCCCGGCGCCATCGAGAAGTACGGACCGCTGCTCAAGGACGGCCAGGCCCTGGTCATCATGGCCGGCGAGGCCGAGGGACCGCTGGAAATCGCCATGCGCAGTTGCAGCTCCGGGGTCGAATTGATCCTGGCCCACAACCTCTGGGGTCCCCAGGCGGCAACCATGAAAGACAAGAATGTCACGGTGGTCCGGACTCCCCGGAGCGGAGTCCTGTGCAGCGAGTTCGAATCCTTCCTCTACAAACACGGTTCGATCATCAGCCGCGACACCCCGGTCAAGCACGATAAGTTGATGGGGGTCAGCCAGAAACTGCCCACGGCGATTTCGATGGCCATGGCCATGGCCCTGCGCGACAACGAAATAGCCCCCGATGATATCGGCGCCCATTCGACCCTGACCTCGCTCTATGGTATTCTGGCGATGAGCCGTCTTCATGCCCAGAACCCGAGAACCTACGGGGAGATTCTTTCCAGCAAGGGGGCGGGGCGCGCCATAATAAGCGATTTCGTCAAGAACCTGATCACCATCCAGGAGCTGGCCGAGGAGGGCAAAATCAGCCGATTATGCGAGATTATCGAGCAAAACCGTCAATTTCTCACCGAGGATTTCCTGAAGGATCGCATGAAACAATCGCTGGCCGTGGACAACACCCTGGGCCGGATCATCAAGCCATGAACGGGGTGATAAGCGATCACAGGGCACCGAATCTGCTGTGTTATCGGCCTGCTCATGTACACCAGTACACCTCGCAGGCCGATGCCTTGCATCTCCGGCACCCTGTAATCGCTTACTGGATGGGAGATGGGCCGGCCCGTGCCGCCATATCCCGTGACCGGATACAAGGGGTATCGTGATGGACAGCCCCTTTATCTGGATCGCGCCCCCCCTGGTCGGCGCCCTGATCGGTTACCTGACCAACTATGTGGCAATCCGCATGCTGTTCCGGCCCCTGACCCCCTGGCGGCTCTTCTCCATCCGGATTCCGATGACCCCGGGGGTGATCCCCTCCAAAAGGCACGATCTCGCCCAGAACATGGGCCGGATGGTCGGCGATCATCTCCTTACCAGCGGGGATGTCACCAAGGCGCTCTCGGCCGAATCGTTCCAGGCCGAACTCCGCAATCTGATCGAGACCAGGGTCGACGATTTTCTGAAAAAGGATCTGGGTCCCCTGCCCTCCCTGATTCCCCAGCAGTTCCGCGCCTATTTCAAGGAGTGGCTGAAGATCAGCCGCACCAGGGCGCTGGAACATCTCCACAACCATCTTGACGACGAGCATTTCGAAAACGCCATGCGCAAGGTCCTGGCCGAGCGATTTTCCGACCTGGTCGACCGCAACCTCCGGGAGCTGGTGGCGCCGGAAATGCTTGCGAACCTGGGGGGGTTCCTGGAGGATACCGCCACCGATCTGCTTAACAGCCCCGAAGTTGAAAAATGGCTTACCGACTATCTCGACCGGCGACTTGAAGAATTCCTGGAAAACGACCGCGCCCCGGCCCATCTTATTCCAGGCGATCTGAGCAGCCAGCTCCTTAACCGCCTCGAAGGGGAAACGCCAGGGCTTCTCCATAAACTGGCCGAAACGATCCGGGAGCCCGCCATGCAGAGCCGGATTGTCGACACCCTCTGCCGGGCGGTCGAGGGCTTCATCTCCTCCCTCGGTCCCATGGCCTCCCTGCTGGGTAATTTTATCAAGGCCGAGACGATCCGGACCAAGATCACCGACTACCTGGACCGCAACGGCGACCAGCTCGCCGAATGGCTCCTGGACGAAAAGGTCCAGGCCCAGGTCTCGGCCGTTCTGAGAGAAAAAGCCGATGCCCTGCTAAACACCCCCCTTAAAGTATTACTGAAAGATGTCGAGCAGAGCAAAATCGACGACGCCCGCACCGCCGTAGCTGGCCGGATCATCGATTTCGTCAAGAATCCGGATACAGTCAGAACCGTCGGCAACCTTTTGCGGGACAGCTTCAAGACCTGGGGAGAGCGGGACCTGAACGAACTGCTGACCCTGCTGTTCGGCCCCGAAGGTCCCGCCAGGACCGAGAAAAAAGTGGCCGACGAGATTATCGGCCTGGTCCGCTCCGATAACTTCAAGGAAATGCTCGACCGGCTGCTCACCGACCTGATCGAAAACCGATTAATAACCAGGCCGATCGGCCAACTCGACTCCCTGCTGCCCGAACAGGTCAAGGAGGGGATCAACGATTTTCTTCTGGAGCAGACCACCGCCATATTGGCAAAGGAAGTCCCCGACCTGGTCGACTCCCTGAAGATCAGCGAGATCGTCACCCGCAAAGTCGACTCCCTCGATCTCTTGAAACTGGAAGACCTGCTGCTCGGCATCATGCAGGAGCAGTTCAAGTACATCAACCTCTTCGGCGGCCTGCTAGGGTTTATCATCGGCCTCTTCAATCTGCTCTTCCTGCTGGGCCGCTAAAGATGGCACAGATCGACAATCCCGAAAAAAAGCGGATTATCCTGACGGCATCCCTGCGCCAAGGGATTACCGACCATTGCCGCCGGAAACTGTCGGGCCGCTTCCTGGCCGAAGAGGAACGGAACCGCAAGGCATACGGCCTGCTGGCCGGGAAAGCCGACGGCGAACTGATCACCGTAAAAGCCTGCCTGCCCCTGCTGAAAAACGCCCGGTCCATCGAACCCCACCGGGGCTTTATGGACCGAATGATGCAGGAACACGCCATCGAGTCCGAAACCCCTCTGGCCAAACGGGGCTGGGTAGCCGACCCCGCCGAACTGACCGCCGCCGTCTCAAAATTCAAGGGACAGGGCCTCTCCCTGATCGGCTCCTACCATATGCACCGGGTCGCCTGGGACCACGACAAGGACCGCGACACCCCCACCACCCTCGATACCATTCTCGGCAAGGATTCCCGCTTGATCATGATGATAATATCAATGGTCGACCCGAACCACCCGACGATCAGGGCCTTTTACGAAGGCCGGGGAGACCGGGAAATTCCCATTTCGATAGTCGACGAAGCAATGGACCGCGACTTCTAGCACCCCATCAGAGATCGAGCGGGCTTTCAACATGCTCGTTGAACAACGAAACTTATAATCTGAAGAACGTCCACAAGCCTGATATTATTCGTAATATATGAAGGTTACAAGAATATAGAGCGTCTGAGGCAAATCTAAGGACGACTGAGATCTTTTCGTGTATTCTCCCATTTTGGTTGATACACAGATCTGCTCAATAACTGGTTGGGCGTCAATACTGCCCAGAGCAATGAGACTGAGTAGTCAAGAAAGAGAGAGTGAAAAGGAGATGCGAGCATGGCGGAGATAGAAAAATGGAAAAACGACTATCGGAATTACGACACAAGATGCCCAGAAGTAGATGACACTAAATATCTATTGGAAAACAACGATATAAGGCTGTCCCAAACAGCGGAATACTAAACAGACCAGACCATAGATTTGAAAAAGAAAAGAAAATTATTGAGTTTGACGGTATTCAGCACTATCAAGATATTGACGTCATAAAAAAAGACCGAAAAAAAGACGAAGTGTATGGTGCAATGGGCTACCGAATTATTCGTATTCCATTTTTTGTTCAACCAAGTTCAGAGACATTAAAGCATTATTTCAATATTGACGGTGAACTTCAATTGCAATATCCGCACGGTTTTATAA
>JBHEOZ010000072.1:0-8286 GCA_046260555.1 Desulfurivibrionaceae bacterium | reverse complement strand
CGCCATCCTGGCCGGCAGTAGTGTCGCCGAGTTGATGGAGTTGGAGCTCTTTGACGAAAAGATCGCTGAGTCGTTGATTAAGGCGGCCGCGGAAGTTCCGGCTCCCGGCAGGGAAGAAGCGGGCGGGGAAGAAGCGGGCAGGGAAGAAGCGGGCAGGGAAGAAGCGAGCGGGGAAGAGCGGGAGGCCGTGGTGGAGGATCAGGGCGCAGAGCGTGCCGATCTGGCCGGCAAGACCAATGCCGAACTTCGCGAGATGTGTGCGGCCGCCGGGATTACCGGGGTCAGCAAGAAGACCAAGGATGAGTTGCTTGCTGTTCTGCGGGATGCGGAATCGGCTGGCGGTGGCGATGAAGGTGAGGCGGCTGACTGAACGGGCCGAGGGGCCGGTTCGGACCTGCCTTGCTTGCCGCGGGAGGTTTTTGCAAAAAGAACTGCTTCGTTTCGGGGCTGCCGGAGCGGGGCAGGTAGAAATCGATCCCGGCAAAAAACTGTCCGGCCGGGGCGTTTATTGTTGCCGGCGGACTGCGTGTTTGAAGCTCTTTGTCAAGCGAAAGGGCAAGATACTGAAAGCCTTGCGGATTGGGAAGGCTGACTGCGGTTTAGTTGAGCGTCTGATTGATGAGCACCGCTTGGATGACGTCGATTGTTTTTAATTAATCTTTGAATAATGAATGTTAACCTGATAATTTCTGCCTTTACCTTGATGGGAAGTCTGAGGCAGACGGGTTGTTATGGTTCGGGAGTGAATAATGGCTAAGGTCAGAGTTTATACATTGGCGAAAGAAGCCGGAATAGAGGGCAAGGAACTTGCGGAGAAGCTGATTGACATGGGCTACGATGTGAAATCCCACAGTTCTTCTCTTGAGGAGGCTGATGCCGATGAAGTGCGCCGGAAACTTGGATTGATCGAGACCAAGACCGAGCGGACCAGGATTCAATCCAAGGGTAAGACCACCATAATCAGGCGGCGTACCAAAAAGGTTCCGGCGGAAGAAAGCGCTCCTGCTCCGGAAAGCGCGGAGCCCATTGAGCCCGCGGCCGAAGCGGTTGAGGCGACCGGTAAAGAACCGGAGAATGAAAAAGTCGCCGAGGAGCCGGTGGTTTCCGATGAGGTGGCGGCCCCTGTTTCGGTACCGGAGAGTGACGAAGAAGTTCCCGCACCGGAAGCCGCCGCGGAGGCGGCCGAAGAAAAAAACGAGACCGGCAAGGAAGCGGTAGAGGAAGAGATCGTCCCCGAAAAGGTGGAGGAGCCCACCGAGGCTGAAGTTGCCGAGACGCCCCCGGCTGAGCCGGTAGCGGAGGCAGAACCCGTCGCTCCGAAACGGCCGGGCCTGGCCAGGGTAATCAAGAAGGCGGCTATCATCATCCCGGAAGAAAAGCCGAGACCGCCGCGTCCCAAGAAAAGCGATAAAAAGGGCAAGCCCCCCGCTAAAACCGGCGGAAAACCCGGGGTTGACAACTCCGCTCCGGCCAAACCCGAATTTAAGGGGGAAGAGGGCGGCAAGAAAGGCAAGCGCTATGTGAAATTTTCACCGGAACCAACCCGGGAGCGCCTCAAGAAAACCGGGGGGCGCAAAAAAGGGCGGGTTGCCGTCGATATGGAAGATGTTGACGCCTTCGGCGGTCGTCTGGCCGGTAATCTCCGCATGGGCGGCCGGGGGCGGCGCAGCGGCAAGAAGAGCAAGCAGCGGGCCAATGAGCCGGCCGCCGAGACCAGGGCCATCAAGAAGCGGATTAAGGTCTTTGAGTCGATCTCGGTCGGGGACCTGGCCCACCGGATGGGGGTGAAGGCCAATGAACTGATCGCCAGCCTGATGAAACTGGGAATAATGGCCACCGTCAACCAGACTCTTGATGTCGATACCGCCACTCTTGTGGCCAGCGATTTCGGCTTTGAAGTGGAACAGGGGGTTACCGAGGAGCAGAGCGTTATCAATCTTGAAGAAAGCTATGCCGGCGGCGAAGAAATTGCCAGGCCTCCGGTGGTCACCGTAATGGGCCATGTCGATCACGGTAAGACCTCGATCCTGGACGCTATCCGCAAAACCGATGTGGCTGCCGGCGAGGCGGGAGGGATTACCCAGCATATCGGGGCCCATCACGTCAGATCGGTCCATGGCGAGGTGATTTTTCTTGACACCCCGGGTCATGAAGCCTTTACCGAGATGCGCTCCCGGGGCGCCCAGGTCACCGATCTCGTGGTTCTGGTGGTGGCGGCCGACGACGGCGTCATGGATCAGACTCGCGAGGCCATCAATCACGCCAAGGCCGCCGGGGTTCCCATCGTGGTGGCGGTAAACAAGATTGACAAGGAAAACGCCAATCCCGACCGGGTCAAGGGCGAATTGGCCGAATATGATCTTGCTCCGGAAGAGTGGGGCGGTCATACTATCTACTGTGAAACTTCGGCCACGGAAGGCATCGGCATCGATGAATTGATGGACCAGATTGCCTTGCAGGCTGAAATGCTGGAGTTGAAAGCCGATCCCGATCGTAAGGCCACGGGCTGGGTCGTTGAAGCGCATCTCCATAAAGGGCGCGGTGCGGTGGCGACCATCCTGATCAAGCAGGGTACCGCCAGAATCGGCGACTCCTTCGTGGTGGGTGAGCATTACGGCCGGGTCCGGGCAATGCATAATGACAAGGGTGAGGATATCGATACGGCCGGGCCTTCCATGCCGATCGAGATTCACGGTCTGAGCGGCGTGCCGCGGGCCGGCGATGAATTCATCGTCGTACCGGACGAGAAAATGGCCCGTACCATCAGCAGTCAGCGCCAGATCAAGCATCGGGAAAAGGAACTGGCCACCACCACCAAAATTTCCCTGGATAACCTCTTTGAACATCTGGAGGAGAGTGAGATAAAAGAGCTGCGGGTCGTTTTGCGGGCCGATGTTCAGGGTACCTTGGAAGCTTTCAGCACCGCCATTGAAAATCTCAGCACCTCCGAGGTCAAGGTGAAGATCATTCACAGCGGCACCGGCGCGGTGATTGAATCCGATATTCTGCTGGCCGCCGCTTCCCAGGCCCTTGTTTTCGGTTTTAACGTCAGACCGACACCCAAGGCGAGGGAACTGGCCAAGAACGAAAATGTTGATATCCGTTTCTACGATGTTATCTATCATGCCCTGGATGATATCCGCCTGGCGATGACCGGCCTGCTGGAGCCGACCTTCGAGGAAGACTCAATCGGTGCCGCCGAGGTCAGGGATATCTTCACCCATCCCAAGGCCGGGACCATTGCCGGCTGTTATGTGACCAGTGGTCATATTGACCGGAAGGCCCAGGTGCGGCTGGTTCGGGACGGGGTGGTGGTTTACACCGGCCGGATCGATTCGCTGCGGCGCTTCAAGGATGATGTAAAAGATGTTAAGTCCGGTTTCGAGTGCGGAATCAGCCTGGAAAAGTATAACGATATCAAGGTCGGTGATATTATCGAGGCCTTCTTTATGAAAGAGGTTGCCGGGGTCCTGTAGAGAGATGACCGCTAAAAAATCACGATCAAGGTTCGCTCTCCCCGAGTTGGGCGGCCGGCAGGAGGGGCGGCGACCGGCCCGGGTTGGTGACAGTATAAAGCAGGAAGTCGCTCTGCTGCTGATGCGGAAAATCAAGGATCCGCGGCTCTACAATGTCACAATTACCCAGGTGAAGGTTACTCCCGATCTGCGCCGGGCCTGGATTTATTTCAGCTGCCTGGATGAGGATGTCAAAGAGGTGCTGGCCGGCCTGAACAGTGCCAAAGGCTTTATGCGGACTCATCTGGCCAAGGTGATGGGCATGCGCTATGTGCCGAACCTTGAGTTCCAGCACGATCTGGCCGGCGAGCGCATGGCCGAAATGGATAAAATATTCCGAGAGATTGCCAAAGAAGATGATTCCGGTACCGAATGAAATTCTGAATACCCTGCGGGCGGCGAAGAGGGTTCTGGTTGCCTCGCACATTTATCCCGATGGCGATGCTCTGGGTTCGCAGCTTGCCCTGGGGGAATGTCTGGAGACGCTCGGCAAGGAGGTCTTTTTCTACAGCGAGGAAAAGGTCGGGCGTCTTTATGATTTTCTGCCGGGTTGCGAGAAGCTGCGCCACTCGCTGCCGGATATCTCCGGGTTTGACTGCGTTGTCAGCTTGGACTGCGCGGATGCGCAGCGGTTGGGAAAGGGCGCCGAGCAGTTGTTGACGGCTAAACGGCTGATCATGATCGATCATCATGCCGGACACAAGCTTTTCGGTGATCTCCAGTGGGTCGATCCGGACCGGGCTTCGACCGGCGAGATGGTCTACGATCTGATGGTACCCCTGGACGTGGAAATCCCCTACGATGCGGCCTACTGCCTGTATGCCGCCATGGTTTCCGATACCGGCTCCTTTATGTACTCGTCGACCACCTCCGATACTTTTCGGGTAGCGGCCGAATTGGTCAATCGGGGCGTTAAGCCCTCGGATGTCGCCGGCCGACTTTTCGATAATTTCACAATCAACCGCCTGCGGTTATTGAAGCTGGTCCTTGATTCCCTGGAGGTCCACGCCGATGACCGGATCGCCCTTATCACCGTGACCCCGGAGATGTTCAGCGAAACCGGGACCGTGGCGGCCGATACGGAAAGTTTCGTCAACTACCCGCGCTCCCTGGCTTCGGCACGGGTGGCCGCCTTTATCAAAGAAACCCGAAACAACGTCATTTCAGTGAGCTTGCGCTCCAAGGGCGATGATTGCGACGTTGCCGCCGTGGCCGTTGAATTCGGCGGCGGCGGGCATCGTAACGCGGCCGGCTTTAAAATTATCGACGGTGACCGGGCTAAGGTCAGCAGGGAGTTATTGCAAAAATTGGAGAAACTGGTCGCACCCCTTTGAGTCCGGAAATGCCGGTCTGGCGTCGGCTGGAGCTTTGACTTTTATTTATGTCGGAACAACTTGGAAAAACGAGCCCCATGGAATCGGGGATCTTTACGATTGATAAACCGGCCGGACCCTCGTCGTTTAAGATGGTGCAGCTGGTCCGGAGGGCCTTGAAGATCAAGAAGACCGGTCATGCCGGTACTCTCGACCCTTTTGCGACCGGGCTTCTGATAATATGTTCCGGCCGGCCGGCCACCAGATTGATCTCCCGGTTGATGGACGGCGAAAAGATCTATGAGGCCACCATGCGGCTTGGCGTCGAGACTTCGACTCAGGACCCTGAAGGGGAGATTGTTGCGGAGCGCCCGGTGGTAGATATTACCCCGGTCCGGGTCGAGGCCTGCCTTGCCGGCTTTCTCGGTGAGCAGCTTCAGATGCCGCCCATCTATTCGGCTTTGAAGCACAAGGGTAAGCCCCTTTATCACTATGCCCGCAAGGGTATCGAAGTAGAGCGGCAGCCCCGGTCGATCACGATTTCAGCCCTGGAATGTCTGGACCTCGGTCCGGACCGGATTACGATCAGGGTCTCTTGCGGCAAGGGCACCTATGTGCGGACCCTGGCCGCCGATATCGGCGATCAGCTTGGTTGCGGAGCCCATCTGACCGCCTTGCGCCGGGTGGGCAGCGGTTTTTTCTCTGTCGCGGGTGCGGTAGCCGGCGCCGAACTTCTTGAACCGGTCCGGGCCCGAGAGGCTCTTCTGGACAATCGGTTAACCGTGGAAGAGCTTGTGGCCCGGCTTGCTTAAATAAGATGGCGCCGCCATGTTTTTGCAGCCGGACCGAAAATAAGTGCAGCAAGTAGGAATCGATGGCTGGAAGGCTATGATTTCCTGAATAAATAATCCTTTTGGAGGAAGTAAGTCGTGACACTTAATGCAGAAAACAAAAAAGAAATCGTTGGTAAATTCGGCAAACATGAAAAAGATACCGGTTCCCCCGAGGTCCAGGTGGCCTTGCTAACCAACCGGATAACTTATCTGACCGAGCACTTCAAGAGTCACAAGAAAGACCACCATTCAAGGCGCGGACTTCTGAAGATGGTCGGGCAACGCAAGAGTTTGCTCAAATACCTGAAAAAAAAGGACATTGAGAGATATCGGGCCGTAATCAGCGAGCTCGGGATCAGGAAGTAATTACGGTTATTGCCGGCTTGTGGGATCGGTTGACAATGGGGTTGTCCGATCAAAATGAAACACGGGCGTTGTGCCCTATTTCCGGCCAATAACTGCCAAGGAGATTGAATGTATAAGAAAGTGGAAGTAGAAATAGGCGGACGGAAACTCGTCATAGAAACCGGTAAGATCGCAAAACAGGCCGGAGGTGCGGTTGTGGTGACTTACGGTGACACCGTGGTACTGGTCACCGCTACCGCCGCCAAGGAACCTAATCTCAAAATAGATTTTCTGCCCTTGACCGTTGAATATCAAGAGCGTTTTTACGCGGTGGGCCGCATTCCGGGCAGCTTTTTCCGGCGGGAGATTGGGAGGCCTACCGAAAAGGAGACCTTGACCTGCCGCTTTATCGATCGGCCGCTGCGGCCGCTTTTTGCCGAAGGCTATCAGAACGAGACCCAGGTTATCGGCACGGTTCTTTCGGCCGATAAACTCAATGATCCGGATATGCTGGCCATGATCGGCGCCTCCTGCGCCCTGGGCATCTCGGACATCCCTTTCCAGGGACCGATCGCCGGGGTCAGGGTCGGTTATATCGACGGCGAGTACGTTTTAAACCCCACCCAGGACCAACTTGTCGATTCCCGGATGGATCTGATCGTCGCCGGTTCCAAAGAGGCGGTGGTTATGGTTGAGGGCGGTACCGACAGTCTTTCCGAGGATGAGGTTCTGGCCGGTATTTTCTTCGGCCACGAGAGCCTGCAGCCGATTCTTAAAATTCAGGAAGAGCTGCGCGAGGCGGTCGGCAAGGCGAAGATGAAGGTTGAGCCCAAACCGGTCAACGAGGAGCTCCGTAAGCGGGTTTCCGAGGTTGGTGCCGCTGACATGGTGCAGGTGATCACCACCGTTGACAAAATGGCGCGCGGTGCGGCCCAGAAAGAACTGCAGTCGCGGGTGGTCGCGGCTTTGGCCGAGGAGTTTCCCGAATCCGAGTCCGAGATCAAGGGGTATTTCAAGGATCTTAATAAGCAGATGATGCGCGATCGGATCGTCAAGCACGGCAACCGGATCGACGGCCGTCGCCTCGACGAGATCCGCCCCATCGTCTGCGAGACCGGCCTCCTGCCGCGCACGCACGGCTCGGCGCTCTTCACCCGGGGCGAGACCCAGGCCATTGTCACCGCCACTCTGGGCAGCGGCGAAGACGAGCAGCGGGTTGAGTCCCTCTACGGCATGGATTTTAATCCCTTCATGCTCCATTACAATTTCCCCCCCTACTGCGTCGGGGAAGTTCGCTTTCTGCGCGGACCCAGCCGGCGGGATATCGGTCACGGCGCCCTGGCGACCCGGGCCATCAAGGCAGTGTTGCCGGATCACGAGGAATTTCCTTACACTCTGCGGATTGTTTCCGAGGTTACCGAGTCAAACGGTTCCTCTTCAATGGCTACCGTCTGCGGCGGCAGCATGGCGCTGATGGATGCCGGCATCCCGATCAAGAATCCGGTGGCCGGGGTGGCCATGGGCTTGATCAAGGAAGAGGACAAGGTCATCGTGCTCTCCGATATCCTCGGAGATGAGGATCATCTTGGTGACATGGACTTCAAGGTAACCGGTACATCGGAGGGGATCACCGCACTGCAAATGGACATCAAGATTGCCGGGGTCTCCAAGGAGATCATGGGCCAGGCCCTTAGCCAGGCCCGGGACGGGCGTCTGCATATCCTCGGCAAAATGAGCGAGGGCATCACCACCCATCGGGCGGAACTACCCGAGCACGCGCCGAAAATCTTCAGTCTGCAGATTAATCCTGACAAGATCCGTGACCTGATCGGTCCCGGCGGCAAGGTCATCAAGGGGCTCAGTGCCGAATACGGCGTCAAGATCGACGTAGAGGATTCCGGCAAGGTCAGTATCTTTGCCCCTGACGGCAGGGTCGGCGATGAAGTTACCGATAAGATCAAGGCGATTACCGAGGAGGCCGAGATCGGCAAGGTTTATACCGGTACGGTCCAGAAAGTCGTCGATTTCGGTGCCTTCGTCGAGATTATGCCCGGTACCGACGGCCTGGTCCATATCTCCGAACTTGATACCAAGCGGGTCGAGAATGTCACCGACGTGCTCAAGGAAGGCGATACCGTCAAGGTCAAGGTTCTGAATATCGACCAGCGCGGTAAGATTCGTCTCAGCCGTAAAGCACTTCTGGAAGATTAGGGGCCGTTAAGAAATAACCTGAACTTTTTATCCATTTCTTTACGGCCCCTTATGCCGTTCATGAACAAA
>JBHEOZ010000071.1:368-8355 GCA_046260555.1 Desulfurivibrionaceae bacterium | reverse complement strand
TCCCGCCGGTGGCGCCTGGTTGAATCTGGCCGTGAAACGTGCCTCGCGATGTTTTCTCCTGCCGGTTAGGATTCTTGGAGTATAGACAACTTTCTGCTTCTCGATAATCTTTCCTCCAGCGTCAACCATTGCGACTTCCACAAAATCAGGAACATTAAATCCAAGGCTGCCTTTCAGCCGGAGTTTTCCGGAGACCCGAAATTCCTTGTCGTCTTCAACCGCCCAGACCTGGCTGAAGTATGTTTTTGAATTTGGGACTGTCTCCTTTGTCAGCTCTTTACCAACCAGGTTCTGTGATGCCGCACAGCCGGAAAGAAACATAACTGCTCCAATAACCGATACGACTGTCATGATCCGCCATTGTTTCATAATTCACCTCATAATTATTGCTTTATTACTGCCGGACCATTTGTCAGAGGCCTGCGGTATCGTTTTAGACTTGAGCGACAGATATCGCTCAAACCGCGCCCTCGCCGCGTTCGCCGGTGCTGATCCGCACCGCCTGTTCAATGGGGGCGACATAGATTTTGCCGTCGCTTTTCAGGCCGGTATGGGCGCTTTTTTCGATGGCATTGATAACACCATCCACCAGATCGTCGCGGCAGATCACCTCCAGTTTGATCCGGGGCGGAAAGCCCAGTTCCGGCTCGGCCGTGGTGACCAGCCCGCGCCCGTAACCGCCGCAATTGATGACCGTGATGCCGGTCAGCCCTTGCACCTTGTGCAGCGCCCTGGTGACCGATTTGAGTTTATGTTCGGCGATATATGCCTTGACTTCTTTCATGTTAAATCTCCTTTTTTACCTGGATTGAGAACCACTTGTACAAGGCCGGGATGACCAGCAGGGTCAGGACGGTGGAGGTCACCAGCCCGCCGATCACCACGGTGGCCAGCGGACGCTGTACCTCGCTGCCGGTGCCGGAGCTGATCAGCAGCGGAATGAGCCCCAGGGCTGTGGTGATGGCGGTCATCAGCACCGGTCGCAGCCGCAGAGATGCCCCTTGAATGGAAGCTTCGTCAACCGGAACCCCGTCGCGCAACAGCTGATTGAGATAGGTGACCAGCACCATGCCATTCCCCAATGAGATGCCGAAGAGCGCGATAAAACCGACGGATGACGGCACCGACAGGTTCTGGCCGGTCAGCCAGAGGGCCACCACCCCGCCGACCAGGGCCAGGGGGATGTTGAAGAGGATCAGGAAGGTGTTCTTCAGCGAACCGAAGTTCATGAAGAGCAGCAGCAGGATGATCAACAGCGTCACCGGCACCACCAGGGCCAGGCGTTTGTTGGCCTCCTGCTGGAGCTCGAACTGCCCGCCCCAGCTGACCAGATAACCAGGCGGCATCTGGACTTTTTCTCCGATGGCCCGCTGCCCCTCGGCGACAAAGCCGCCGATATCGCGGCCGCGCACATTGCATTGCACTGTGATAAACCGCTGATTGTTCTCCCGGGTGATCTGGCGCGGTCCGATGATCTCGTCGATGTTGGCGAGCTGGTCCAGCGGAACCTTTGCCCCTCCCGGCGCGGCAATCAGGATGTGACGGATCGCCTCCGCGTCGTTCCTGGCCTCTTCCGCAAAGCGCACGGTGATATCAAAACGTCGGATGCCTTCGAAGATCTGTCCGGCCGTCTCCCCGCCGACCGCGGTTCGGATGACGTCCTGCACATCCGCGACATTGACCCCGTAGCGGGCAATGGCCTTGCGGTCAATGCGGATCAGCAGCTGCGGTGTGCCGCTCACCTGATCTTTCTGGACATCCGCAGCTCCCGGGATCTCCCGGATCACGGCCTCGATTTCGGCCGCCTTCTCTTTGAGAATGTCCATGTCGGCGCCAAAGATCTTGATGGCCAGTTCCGCTTTCGTGCCGGTCAGAAGTTCATCCACCGCCGCCGCGATCGGCTGGGTGACATTGAACTGCGCCCCCGGAAAAGATTCGAAGGCGTGGCTGATTTTGGCGTAGAGTTCATCGGAGGTCTTGGCGCTGGTCCACTCGGCCTGTGGTTTGAGGGCGACGAAGGACTCGGCGCTGTTCACCGGGTCGGCATGGGCCCCGACCTCGCCGCGCCCGACCCGGGTGACGACCCGGGTCACCTCGGGGAATTGCTCCATCAGCCGCCTTTCGAAGCGCAGCATGGTGTCACGCGACTCCTCAAGGGAGATCGACGGCGCCATGGTGGCGCGGACCAGCAGATCGCCTTCATCCAGGCGCGGGACAAATTCCGAGCCCAGGCGGGGCAGGACCAGGGCGCCGGCCAGCAGCATCGCCCCGGCCAGGCCCACGGCCAGAAAACGCCGCCGGACAAAGAGGGCGACCACGGGACGATACGGCAGCAGCAGCCAGCGGACAATCCACGCCTCCTTCGTCCCCGCCCCGGAAGCAACCGAGCGGGGCCGCCGCATCAGAAGATGCGACATCACCGGCGCGAGCAGCAGCGCGTAGAGCAGAGAGCCGAACATCCCGAGAGCGACCGTCTGGGCCAGGGGCTTAAAGGTCTTGCCCTCGACCCCCTGCAGGGTGAACAAGGGCAGAAAGACAATGACGATAATGGCGATGGCGAAGATGATCGGTCTGGCCACCTCGCTGCACGCCCTGGCGACGATGGCCAGGCGGGATTCGTCCGGTTCGGCCTCCCGCAGCATGCGGTCGACGTTCTCCACCATGACGATGGTCGCATCCACCATCATGCCGATGGCAATGGCAAGTCCGCCGAGCGACATCAGATTGGCGCTGATGCCGAAAAACTTCATCAGGATAAAGGCGAAGAAGATGGAGAACGGAATGGAAAGAGCCACCACCAGACTGGCCCGCAATCCTCCCATGAAGATCAGGAGCACCCCGACCACCAGCAGCACCCCGAAAACCAGGGCGTCGGTGACGGTCTTGACACATTTGGCAACCAGGGTGGCCTGGTCGTAATAGGGCACCACCTTCACCCCTTCAGGGAGGACGCGGTTGATCTCAGTCAGCTTGGCCTTGACCTCGGCAATCACCGTCGAGGTGTTGGTGCCGATCAGCTTGAGGACCATGCCGACCACCACTTCGCCCTTGCCGTTCATGGTCGCCAGCCCCCGGCGAATCTCGCCGCCGATGACGACATCGGCCACCTGGTTCAAATAGACCGGGGTTCCATCCTGTACCTTGAGAACAACCCGCTCCAGATCGCTAATTTTCTCGGCAAGCCCGACCGAACGAATAATGTACTCTTCGGCGTTTTTGACCAGAAATTGCGCACCCGCATTACCGTTATTGGTTTCAACTTTTTCCTTGATCTCACCAATGGTCAAGTCGTAGCGAAGCAGGTCAGCGGGGCGCACTTGCACCTGGAACTGCTTGACCTCTCCACCAAGGGAAAGAACCTCGGTGACGCCCGACACGGTCTGCAGGTTGAACTTGATGAGCCAGTCCTGGATCTCCCGCATCTCTTCGGGGCTGCGGCTTTGCTTTTCGTCCTCAACCACGTAAAAGAGGATCTGGCCGAGACCGCTGGCTATCGGCCCCATTTCCGGATCGCCGAAACCCGCCGGGATTTCTTCCCGGGCCATTTGCAAGCGCTCGCCGACCAGCTGCCGGGCAAAATAGATATCGGTGCCGTCCTCAAAGTAGATGTTGATCACCGAGAGCCCGAAATTGGAAACGGAACGGATCTCCTTGAGATTCGGCAAGCCGTTCATCGTCGCCTCAACCGGATAGGTGACGAATTTTTCCACCTCCTCAGGGGCCAGCCCCTCGGTTTCGGTAAAGACCTGGACCAGGGCCGGGGTCACATCCGGAAAGGCATCGACCGGAAGCTGCCGGTAGCTGAACCAGCCGGCGGCCAGGACAAGAATTCCGAGCACAACCATCAGGAGACGGCTGCGCAGAACAAAGCGGATAAGTTTTTCCATGTTGCGTTTCCTCCTTAGGGTCTGTAGGAAAATAAGATGGCCAATATTGCGCTCAGATTTGGGTCAGATTTGGTTGCAGCGATTGAGCTGCGACCAAAGATGGCCTGAAGATGAGATGGAAGATGGTCAAGTTATTTTCCTAGAGGCCCTTAATGGTTATGGCCGTCGCCGAAGGCGCCCTTGGACAATTGGGCCTTCAGGGTAAAGGCTCCCTCGCTCACGTAGGTCTGCCCCGCGGCGAGCCCCGAAAGAATCTCCACCGATTTCCCATTTTTCCGGCCGATTTCAACCGGCATGGGCTCAAAGCCTTCCTCGGTCTGGACAAAAAGCACTTGCCGGCCTTCAAAGGTCTGCAAGGCACTCTTGGCAACGACGATATCGGCGGGCAGGCTGTCGACCGCGACCCTGGCGGTGACAAAAAGCCCCGGTCGCAGGCTGCCGTCCGGGTTTTGCAGTACGATCCGCGCCTGGGCGGTGCGGGTCGCCTCATCCACCCGCGGCCCGACCCAGGCGATCGTCCCTTCCACCGCCGGAATGCCGTGGCCGATTTCGATTGCCACGCTCTGCCCTTTGCGGATATTGATCAGATCCTTCTGGTAAATGTTGATATTCACCCAGACCGTGGACAGGTCGGCGATGGTGAATACATCCGACTCCGCGCCGACGTTTTCGCCGAAGGTGATGTGCTTTTCGATGATCGTGCCGGCGAACGGCGCGATGATGGTGTAGTGCGTGAAGGAAGCGTGCTCGCCGGATTCCATGGTGCGCAGCTTCTCTTCATCGCAGCCTAGGGCGTGCATCTGCTGCTCCGCCGAATTTCCGGCAATCCGGGCTTCGGCCAGGGCTTGCCGGGCGTCCAGGTATTCCTGCTCACTGGTCACCTTTTTCTCCCAGAGCCGCTCCTCCCGTTTGAAGTTGGCCAGGGCCAGGCTCTCTTTCTCCACCGCCCCGAAATAGGCGGCCTTGGCATCGGCCAGCTCACGGCTTTCCAGCACGGCCAGGAGCTGGCCGGTCTCGACCTGGTCGCCCACAGTCGCCTTTACGTCCCTGACAATGCCTCGCACCCTGGGCACTACATGGGCCATCCGGTCGGCGTTGAGGACGATTTCGCCGGGAAGCTCGATGTATTCACTGAGGGTCCCCGGGCCGGCGGTAGCCAGATGAATACCGAACTCCTCAAGTTCGGCGGCTGAAAGACGGACAATCTCCTCGCCATGTTCATCTTCGCTTTCTTCTCCGGCCTCTTCGTCATGTCCGGCAATTTCTTCTTCCGCCGCATGGACCGCCGGGTCCTCCTGAACATGTTTCTCCTCGCTGTGGACGTTCTGCCAGAAGAACGCCCCCAGCAACAGTGCTGCGACAGCGAAGATCCTGATATATCTGGTATTCATCAATAAACTCCCTTAATTGGTTTGATTTGTATTTTTTGGACGATGGAGCCGAGGGGCGCTCCGGCCAGGCGCTCAAGGTCGATCCGCGTCAGGTGGTAGGCGCCAAGCGAGGCAAGGTATTGGCGCTTGACGGTGAAAAGGGTCCGCTGGGCGTCGAGCATCTGGAGAAAATCAAGCTTTCCTTCGCGATAGCCGAACTCGGTTGAGGCATAGGCGTCCCGCGCGGCGGGAAGGATCTCCTCTTTAAGGCCGGTGGCTTCACCATGGGCCGCGGCAAGTTGCTGCCAGGCGCTCGATAGGTCGGTCAGCCGGGCGACTCTGTCCGACTTTTCCTCGGCCCGCGCCTTGTCCAGACGCGCCCGGGCCTCGGAGACCCCGCCCTGGTTGCGGTTAAAGAAAGGAATTGGCAGGGAGACCCCGGCCACAAAGGCGTTATCGTCGCTCTCCTGAAAATTCCGAAACCCGGCGCTCAAGGTCAGATCGGGAACGGCCTCGGAGCGGGCCAGGGCGAGAGCAGCCTCGCTGCGCTCAATTTCAGCCTGCCAACGGGCCAGATCCGGATTGGCGCTCAGAAACCTTTTGAGCGATTCCTCCTCGGGCAGGGCCGGTATTTCGCCCAATTGCCCGATGGCCCGGGCAAAGCCGGCCCGGTCGCCGCCCCAGAATCCCGCCAGACGGCGTCCGGCCGCCTTCAGCTCGCGCCCGGCCTTGGCCGCTTCGGTCCGGGCGGCGGCCAGTTCAATCCGGGCCCGCAACTCCTCGACCGGGGAGACCTTGCCGGCGGCGACTTTTTCACCGACCGCCGCGGCGGTCTGTTCCGCGAGTTTCAGGAGCTCATCGTTGGTCGCCACCTCTTCCTGGGCGATCAGCACTTCCACAAAGGCCTTGGCGGTGGCGGCCAGAACATCGAGTTTTCGGCTCCGGTAGTCCCATTCCGCCAGGGTTTTCTCCAGGCCGGCAACCATCCGCCGGTTTTCTCTTTTGCCGCCCAATTCCACCAGTTGCGAAAAGGAAATGGTGGTCTCGGCGGTGTCAAACCCCTGCAAGGAGTCCTTGCCGCCGAAATTGTCAACCTCCACCCCGAGTTCAGGGTTGGGGAGGACTTCGGCTTGCAGGGCGGCGGCCTCTCTGGCCCGAATCTCCGCGGAGAATCCCGTGAGGGATGGGTTTTTCGCCAGGGCCAGCGCCAGGGCTGCGGCCATGGTGAGTTGATCCGGAACAGTCTGCTCGGACTCCGGGGCGGAGGCAAAGGGCGAGGTGGACCCTTCGCCCTTTCCTTTCATCTCAAAAAACTGTCGCGGGGAATCCGATTCCGCGATATCAGGCGCCGTTGATACATGCCGGGTGGCGCATCCCGCCGTGAACAGGGCCACGGTGACGGGAACCCAGAACAGGTTCAATTTCATATAGTTCTCCGGTTATCAGGGTTGCTGGCGTCGCAAAAATCCAGGGCAACATGGATTTCGAGCGCAACAATCCGCATCGATTCAGCAATCACGTCCCCAACGGGGCGCGACTCCAAAAAAACAAAGGGGGGATTAATTACTGCCGGATAGGGATCAAATCAGGAGGACAACGGTACCCAGAGAAACGAGTTGAGATGGGGGGGGATTCTCAACGGGGATGGGGGGTGCCTTGCGGTTTGACAGGGAGCCCGCTAAACCGCTAAGCGCTGGAGGGGTGATAAAAGGCGTATTGGCCGGGGCCTGCTTGTGGACTGCCGGTTGCCGTCCGGAGAGAAGGGGCTCCTCTCCCGTGCCGCAGGCCACGGTGAAATGGCCGCAATTGGTATTGGGCGCTGTTGCATAGACAGCGGTCAGCTCCCTGGCCGCTGCAATTGCCGAGCCGGCGCCCGTACAGCTGCCGAGCGAAAAATCGACATGGCCGTCCTCGCCGAAACAAAGCTCAAGATCCATCCCCGGCGGGATGATCAGGCTCGTACCCAAAAAGAGCGCGAGAAGCAGTACGGAAGCCCGGGTTATTTTTTGCAAATAAATCAATGTCTCACCACAAAATCACCATGTTCATATTGGACACTGTTCACCGTTCTTGCGGATTCATAAGGGTCTGATATCTGATTAATATAATACCGATAAACAAACATTTCAATGCCGATGACGATATTGCCGATCCTCCACATCGCCTGGGTGGAAAAGACGCCGAATTAGCGATTCCGGGCAACTGCTCGACGCTTACGATTCACCTCCCCCGAACTCCCAAAAACAAAAAGATGCTGCTTCCAGATAAAAGAAGGAAGAGCACCTTTTTGGGGCGTTGCCCGCCCTGGGGGCGCGGATCGCCTCGGGCTGCAACGTCAAAACCATTCCGGAATCGGCCCGGAAAATGGGCTATGTCGCGACAGTAAACCAAAATGAAGCAGGCATTGCCGCGGATACCAAAGTCATCACCTACTGCGGGGTGTGCTTGGGGCTTACAGCTGGTTCGTCCTTTCCGAGCTGCTGGGAGACAAGAACGTCAAGCGCTACGACGGTTCCATGCGGGAATAGGCCAACCTCTTCGGACCCCCCATGGAACCAGGGATCGTCGGCGGCAAAGTCGCTGCCACCCCCTCCGGACTGGCCACGAAAAGTTGCCTTACGACCGGCCCCCCGCCCCCTGGTGGGAATCAATCAGGCTCGTTATTTTCCAGGCAAGAGGCTGGTCGCTCTCCGGCAGCGGCAGAATATCCAATCGCACTTTTCTTGTTGC
>JBHEOZ010000071.1:0-358 GCA_046260555.1 Desulfurivibrionaceae bacterium | reverse complement strand
CCTTTTGAAGAGCGGCTATCCGCCGGCCTTCCATTTCCAGATCCCGCCGAAGCGTTTGAAGCTTTTTCGCGCCGTCGGGCCCGGCCATGAATCCTGCCGCGAGCTCGGCGATTTCATTGACCAGGGGCTCATCCGGATGCTTCATCTGTGCAGCCCGCAACAGGCGGCTGAGTTTCTTGCGTTTTCCCGGGTCATTGGCTTTGTTTTTCCGCGCCGCTTTTATGGCGCTGTTCAATAAGCCTTTTAATGAGATGAGATCCCGGATGGCCCCCAGCCGCCTGACATTGTCCTGCACAATGACACTCTCGGCATGGTGACAGATAATCAGGAATGCACCTCTGTTATTCAGCACCCGCTG
>JBHEOZ010000070.1:8190-8459 GCA_046260555.1 Desulfurivibrionaceae bacterium | reverse complement strand
TTGGAAGACCCCGGAAGGGGTATTGTTGAACGGCCCGAAACTGTTCTATCCTGGTCTGGCGGTGATCGGGGCCAGTGTCCGGAACAGTATCTGGGGCGGAATCGGCAACCTGGAGATCGGCTATTACGATTCCTACGACGACCGGAAGGGCACTGACCCGCTGGTCAGGAACAGCGAGATCCGCTTTCTGGCCGGTTTCGTCCGGGAGCTGGCTCGTAATTTCACCGGAGGTTTCCAGTATTATCTTGAATATATGCAGGATTACGACG
>JBHEOZ010000070.1:2386-8102 GCA_046260555.1 Desulfurivibrionaceae bacterium | reverse complement strand
TCCGGCCACTGCCAAGGATGAGTACCGCCATGTCACCACGGTCCGGCTCACCAGACTGCTGATGAATCAGACCTTGACCTTGTCACTTTTCGCCTATTATTCGCCCTCGGACGAGGACGGCTATCTGCGGCCCAAGTTCCACTACAAGGTTACCGACCAACTGGCGGTGGACGGCGGGGTCAACTGGTTCTTCGGCTCGGATGATCACACCTTTTTCGGGCAGTTCGAGGATGCGTCCAATATCTACGCCGGGATCAGATGGAATTATTGAACCAGATTCAAGGGGTTAAATGAATTATTCAACTGATCCGAATTGACTTGCTGTCCAATCGAAAACACCTATCTAGTTGAAAATAATGGATTGCTTCGTCGCTTCGCTCCTCGCATGACGCGGTAAACCAGTTTTTGCGAACTCATCAAAGTTGACAAACTCGCAAATAATAATCACGGTATGGCTAAGCATGAATCGTCAGATCCAGGGCGCACGAATTTCGAGGAATGAAGCGCTTCAGTACGCTGCAATGACGAGACAATTTGCAGCAACGCAGGAACTGGCGAATTTTGCAACGCCATCAAAGATGAATTTATGTTTACGCCCGGCTGCCCGGGCCTTTTAAAAGGGAGGATACGCAATGAAAATGATCGTTAATGACTGGGTCCATGTTTTTGCCGGTACATTTATTCTGATCAGCCTGGCTTTGGGAATCTGGATCCACCAGTACTGGTTTTTCTTTACCGCTTTCGTGGGGGCCAATCTGTTCCAGTTCGGCTTTACCAAGGTATGCCCCCTCGGCATCATCCTCGAAAAACTAGGAGTGCCGGAAAAATGACGGCACTGTTGGACACTCAAACACAATGTACTATGTTCGTTGACAATTTCCGTAAAGATGGATAGAAAAAGGTGGCAGGGTGCTTGAGTCGGAGTTGTTCGGCCTAGATCAATAACAATATTTATGGTGCTGCCAAGATGACTGATACTGAAAAAAGGCCCCCCCTTTCCGAAAAAGATGAGGCCGGCCAGCTGACTTTATTTGCGGAGAAGAATGCCGGGATCGGGTCTGAAACTGGACTGGAACGGGAGGAACCGCCCCGGACGTCCGGCGATATTCGTCAGGCAAGTTACTTTGTCCTGACCATAGCCGCTGTTTTTGTGATAAACGCCATGGAGAGCGGCAGTTATCGGACCCCGTGGCCGGTGGCAATCGTCGTGACTGTTGCCGGCCTGGCCTTGCTGGTTTACTCACTGATTAAATCGGGCCGGGAGAATTCCAGCGCCTGAATTAAATTATTACTGATCAATTGTTTTGCGAAGCGGGAGGACACTTATGGTCTTCCCGTTTTTTTTGGTTTAGTCCCTATCCGTTTTCTGGATTGCTTCGCTTCGTTCGCAAAGACTTGATTTTTGACTTTTTGCGACGCCATCATTTCCGCTCTTTATAAACTTGTAAAGCGCCGGGGTGGATTATACAATTATTTCAGGAGTCAGGAGTCAGGAGTCAGGAGTCAGGAGCGCGGAGAAATTGCTCTCGTGCCTTCAGGGTGTCCCCAAACGGTCATCTCCCTTGTCGGGCAATAATTCAGGAGCGGAACACAGAAGTCATAAAGGCTGATTGCCTTTTCTTCACGGACAGATAAACAACAGGGCAAATTGCACATGCACGTCACGATTCAGGGTTAAGTTAAAGCTGAGTTGAGCAGCTCGTCTGCTCAAACGAAACTTATGCCCTGTGGGTATAATAAAGGATCAACCGCTATGCCAAAGATGAATCCCGGTTTGATTTTTTCGGTCGATGACGATCTGAATGAATGGCTCCGGGATATTCGGCGCACCATCCATCGGAATCCGGAGCTTTCCAATCAGGAATATGAAACCCGAAGTTTCGTTAGTGGAAAACTCCGGGAAATAGGGGTCGATCGCCAGATCGAGCTTGCCCGAACCGGGCTGGTGGCCACTCTTGGCGGGAAGTTGCAATCGCCCGCGGGTCAGGACTCGCCATGTGTGGCCTTGCGGGCCGATATGGACGCGTTGCCGGTCGGGGAGAAAACCGGTTTGCCGTTTGCATCGCGAAACCGGGGGGTGATGCATGCCTGCGGTCACGACGGTCATGTGGCGATGTTGTTGGGGGCGGCGGCCCTTTTGAGCAGAAAAAAATTACCCGGCCGGGTGAAACTTCTCTTTCAGCCCGCCGAGGAAAAGGGTAGCGGTGCCTGGGAACTGATCAGGGAGGACGGCCTGGCCGGGGTCGAAGCGATTTTCGCCGGCCATATCGACCGCCATTTCGAAGTCGGCCAGATCGCCGCGGAACCGGGACTGATCTGCGCCTACACCGATTCATTCAGGATCAGGATATGCGGCCGCGGCGGTCACGCGGCCCGTCCCCATGAAGCCGTTGACAGCATAGTGGTTGCCAGCCTCCTGGTCATGAGTATCCAGACTCTGGTCTCAAGGGAGGTCAATCCCTCCTATCCGACCGTGGTCAGTGTCGGCAAGATCCGGGGCGGTACGGCCGGCAATGTCATAGCCGATGAGACCGTTCTGGAGGGCACCATCCGTTCCACTCATCCGGAAGTCAGGATCCAGATTATTGCCGGGCTTGAGCGCATGGTCGGCTCAATGGAGGCCCTATACAATGCCCGGGCCGATATTGTTTTCGACAAAGCCATGCCGCCGGTGATCAACCATGTGGGCGCCGCTGAACTGGCCCGGGAAGCCGCCCGGCTGGTGGTGGGTCCCGGCGGCGTGGTTGCCCAGCTCCACCCGAGTCTGGGCGGTGAGGATTTTGCCTATTATCTGAATGAAATTCCCGGCTGTCTGGTCCGTTTCGGGGCTCGAAAGGCCGATCTTGAAGAGGTGCCGGCCCATAGCCCTTTTTTTGATTTCGATGAAGCGGTTCTGCCGGTCGGTGCCGCTTTTCTGGCCCAGGTGGCCTGGTCGGCCCTCGCAAAAATCGATACCCTGCGAAGGTAAATAAGGGATCAAGATCGTAATGAGCCGCGACGCCCCGATAACTTTTCAAGGTTCCAGGCCCTACACTATCGGCGTGGAACTGGAATTACAGCTCCTCGACCGCCGGACTCTCGATCTGACTCAACGGGCCGAGGCAATACTGGCTCTGGTGCCCGTGGAGCTCGGCAAGCGGATCAAGCCGGAATTCATCGGTTCCATGGTCGAGATCAATACCGATATCTGTGATTCCCTGGCGGAGGTCGAAAAAGATCTTACCGCTTTGTATCGCCAGGTCGAGGAGCTGGCCGGCCGCAATGATTGCCTGCTCTATGCGGCCAGTCTGCACCCCTTTGCGCTGAGCCGCGATCAGCAACTCTCCGCCGATCCACGCTATCGGAGAATCATGGATGACCTGCAATTGGTGGGGAGGCGCTTTATCACCCAGGGGCTCCATGTTCACATCGGTCTCCCGGACGGTAATACGACCATAAGGGTTTGTGACGGGATCCGCAAATATTTACCGATTCTCCTTGCCTTAAGCACTTCGTCACCCTTTTTCGAGGGTTACGATACCGGCCTTCATTCGTACCGGGCCAAATTGTTCGAGGCCCTGCCCATGGCCGGTATGCCGGAACGCCTGAGCGACTGGCCGGGATTCGTCCGGATTGCCACGCTTCTGATGGAAACCGGCATCATCCAGGAAGTCCGGGATCTCTGGTGGGACGTCCGCCCCCATCCCGATTTCGGCACCGTCGAGATCCGGATCTGCGATCTGCCCTCTCATTTCGATGAGATCCTGGCCCTGGTCGCTCTGATCCGAGCCCTGGTGGTCCAGCTGGCCGAAGAGAAGGAAAGCGTGCCTGAAAGCATCCCCGCCAACATGCAGGTTCTGCGCAATAATAAATGGCAGGCGGCGCGCTACGGCCTGGAGGGAAGGTTCGTCGATCTCGACGGTCCGGCCCGCAGGACCATGCGGGAGGCGGCCCATGACCTGATAGGTCAGGTAACTCCGGTTACTCGCGAATTGGGGGACGAAAGCTATCTGGCCCCTCTGGAGAACGTGATCCGGAAAGGGACCAGCACCGATCGCCAGCGCCGGATTTATGGGGCGGGAAAAAGTTACGCGGCCATGATTACCCGGCTGCGCAAAGAATTCTGGTAATGAAAAATTTTAATCGGGCGGTGGCAGCCTGCGGACATCCGACCGCCTTGACTTGACCATCCGATAAGAAGGAAATTTACGGGAATTGCGAATTTTCAGAAAAAATGGCTCAAGTCGGAAAGTTGAGACGGAATCCGACGCGGTTCGGTGGTGTTTGACAAGCTGATCGGATAGTTGCTAACCTTTATTTAGCCGGTTGGTATTGGGCTTTAATCGACTGTTTTTCAAGGTGGAAGGATATGGGCTATCAAGACGAGATAAGGGAAGCTGTCAGGTGGGATTACACCAGTGTCGATTTCGATGACAACCTGCAAAAGGTGATCCGGAAGATTATCGATGATAACGTTTCGGCGCTGGCCGTGAAACGGGAAGGGGTTGTGGTCGGGGTGGTCAGCGACATGGATGTCGTCAAATATCTGGTTGAGAAAAAAGATCCCGACTCAATCCGGATTGCCGAGATAATGACGCCTTGCAAACTGATCACCAGCCAACCCGAGAGAGTTCCGTGTATTCAGCTGCATCAATCGGAAACCGTGGAGAATGCCTTACGCCTCCTGGATGGCGCCGGCCTCGGGAGTTTGCTGGTTTCCGGGGATGACGCCGAACAGGTCGGCATGGTCTCGATTCGCGATCTCCTGCGTTTGTTGTAAATGATTCGGAAGTGAATTTCCGCTGCATCATCGAAATTATGGCGATTAGGGAAAAAGAATCCCCCCGATTTTTTCGCCGATGGGTACGAATTCCCTGATGAGTTCTTTTTTTTCAGGGCAGTAAGGGAGTCGGCCAAGCACCTCGATGCCGCCTGTCTCGGCAATAAATCTCATATTGTCACGAACAATAACTTCATCCTCGTCAGCCGAATCGGTGAAGATCGCTCCGGCGATTCCGATCTCCCGGGCCTTTAGCGCTTCAATGGTCAGCAGGGTATGGTTGATGGCGCCGAGACCGCTGCGGGCGACCACGATGACCGGCAACCGGAGCCGGGCCACCAGATCGACCAGCAGCAGGTCGCGGTTCAACGGCACCAGCAGTCCGCCGACCCCTTCGACAACCAGCACCTCATGCCTTTTTGTCATCTCCCGGTAGGCCGCGATAATCCTGGCCGGCTCGATTTTTCTTTTCTCCAGTTCGGCGGCCAGATGCGGCGAGGCCGGAAAAGCGAAGCGATAAGGCGCCTGCCGATCAAGGAGGCCCGGTTCCGGTTTAAGACCCGAGATCTTGAGGCAGGTTGTCAGATCCGGACAATTTTCCCTGGCTCCGGTGCTGGCCCATTTCTGGTAACCGGCGTCAATTCCCTTGTCACGAAGGAAGCCCAGCAGCAGGCCGCTGACCATGGTCTTGCCTACGCCGGTGTCGGTCGCCGTTATAAAGAGGGTTTTGTTTTCGCGCATCGGCTCTTCTTATCTTTACGGCAGTTAACCATGAATATCTGGTATGAAACCTGGCAATGGCCGTAGGTTTCGATAAACCATTGCTCCAGATCCTGCATCTGCCGGCGGTTCAGGAGATGCCGGCCCGGATGCCAACCGGCGGTGCCGGTCTTGCTGATATTGTTCAGCAAGCCGTTTAAGTCGGGATAATGGCGGACCATCTGCCGTTCGTCTATC
>JBHEOZ010000070.1:1967-2376 GCA_046260555.1 Desulfurivibrionaceae bacterium | reverse complement strand
ATCTCCACCGTGCCAAACAGGCCGGTGAGGATTTTTCGCAGTTCTTCCTTGCCAAGGAAAAAGGACGATGGCGCCATGACTTGCCTGCCATGGATTTTTCCCAGGCCGGTCCGCAGCTCCCGCATGGTTTCCGGTCCGAAGATCGAACAGGTCAAGGCGCCGTGATCGGTCAACCGCTGGCTGATCCGGGTGGCGCTGCTCTCGAAACTGTCAAACCAGTGCATGGTGGAGTTCGAGGTCACCAGGTCGTAGTGTTGTTCGGTTTCCCGCAGGAAAAGCTCGGCGTCGGCGCAGTGGAATGTAACCTTGGCTTCCCCGGCCAGTTTTTCCCGGGCCTGGGTCAGCATGGTCTCGGCAAAGTCGATGGCGGTTATCCGGGCGGCCGGATAACGCTTGTTGAGCAGCCGGG
>JBHEOZ010000070.1:0-1839 GCA_046260555.1 Desulfurivibrionaceae bacterium | reverse complement strand
TGTGATGCCAGTCCAGGGGGCAGTCCTGGTCGAGGAAAACCGGATGGCCGGCGCTTTTGATAATTCGGCTAACCGTCCCCGGAACGACGGCCATTTCGGCGGGCGGCGCGATGATATCCTTGGCGCCGTGCAGCACATAGGCAGAAATATTCAGCCTGGCGACTTGTTCGGCTTTTGAGTTCAACCTGAAGTCCTGCAGGTAACCCAGGCCCGCTTCCAGATTATCCAAGTCAAGTCCGGCCAGGCAGGAACCTTCGAAAGAGGCCCTGAATTTCCGGTAGTCCGAGGGGTGACCCAGAAAACATTTTCGGTAGAAGCTTTTCATGAATCCGACCGGATCTTCCGTAAGGTCCGCGCGAATCCCTTCGATTTCCGTCGGCGGCCAGAAGCGGCGCATGGCCAGGAGGTAAAGGGCCTTGACCCGTTCCGGATAGCGCAGCATGAAATTGACGGCCAGATACGCTCCCAGGGACCAGCCGACCAGAACTATCGAGTCGATCCGTTGCCGGTCGAGAAAGTCGGCGAGATCTTCAACGGCAGTATCCGGAGCGAGCTGGTCGTCTACCGTCAACCAGGCTCGCCGGGGAGTGGCCAGTTCGATGACCCGGCCGGGAAATCCCCAGCCCGGCAGGAAAACGAAACACTCCTTCCGTGGGGATTTGCCGGGGTCGGTGAAGGTGAAGATATTTTTCGGCAATTTCCAAGTCCGCTATTCGACGGTGACGCTTTTGGCCAGGTTGCGGGGCTGGTCGACGTCGCATCCGCGCCGGTTGGCGATTTGGTAGGCCAGAAGCTGTAAGGGGATGGTGTAGAGGATCGGATTAAGGTCCTCATGGATGGCCGGCAGCGTGATCAGGTCGCCGGTGATGCGTAAGAGGTTTTTGTCGCCGGCGCTTCCGACCAGGATCAAGCGGCCGTGCCGCGCCTTTACTTCCTCGACATTGGAGATGACCTTGTCGTAAACCCCGTCTTTCGGGGCCAGAGCGAGGATCGGCATATCCCGGTCGATCAGGGCGATCGGGCCGTGTTTCAGTTCGCCAGCTGGATAACCTTCGGCGTGGATATAGGAAATTTCCTTCAACTTCAAGGCGCCTTCCAGGGCGATGGGGAAATTGCAGCCCCGGCCCAGATAGAGAAAATCGCGGCATTTGGTGAAATCCTCGGCCAGCCGTGCCGTCTCTTCCCGGAGGCGCGGCAGTTCCTCTTCGATCAAGTTCGGAATACCGATAAGGGCCTGGCCCAGCTCGCGGGCTTCACTCGGGGTGATGGTGTTGCGCTCCTGGCCGATCAGCATGGTCAGGAGGAAGAGGGCGGTAAGCTGGCTGGTGAAGGCCTTGGTGGAAGCGACCCCGATCTCGGGCCCGGCATGGGTGTAGATAGTGCCGTCCGTCTCCCTGGTCATGGTGCTGCCTACCACGTTGCAGATTGTGACGATTTTGGCGCCGAGCTGCTTGGCCCGCCGCATCCCCGCCAGGGTGTCGGCGGTTTCGCCGGACTGGGAGATCGGCACGACCAGCACCGAATCATCGAGCAGCAGGGTGCGGTAGCGGAACTCGGAAGCGATGTCTACCTCTACCGGTACGCCGGTCCATTTTTCCAGCCAGTATTTGGCGACCAGGGCGGCATGCCAGGAGGTGCCGCATGCCACCAGACAAATCCTTCTGATCGAGTTCAGATACGCGGTATCCAGTTCCGCTTCCGGCAGGTTGACCTGTCCGGTTTCAGGGTCGAGACGTCCCCTGAAGGTATTGAGGATGGCAAGCGGCTGTTCAAAAATCTCCTTCAACATGAAATGCTTGTAGCCGGTTTTTTCGGCCATGGTGGCATTCCAGGTGATGG
>JBHEOZ010000007.1:4936-18916 GCA_046260555.1 Desulfurivibrionaceae bacterium | reverse complement strand
GATAAATAAAATATGGAATCGAAAGCTTCGTTGACCCCCCGCGAAATTGTCGCGGAACTTGATAAATACATTATCGGCCAGGCAGGCGCCAAGCGTTTTACCGCCGTCGCTTTGCGAAACCGCTGGCGTCGGCAGCAGGTGCCGCCCCCTTTGGCCGATGAGATCGCCCCGAAAAATATCATTATGATCGGCCCCACCGGGGTGGGAAAAACCGAGATTGCCCGGCGTCTGGCCAAATTGGCCCAGTCTCCGTTTATCAAGGTCGAGGCCTCAAAGTTTACCGAGGTCGGCTATGTCGGCCGGGATGTGGAATCGATGATCCGGGACCTTACCGATCTGGCCGTCAAGATAGTTAACGACGAGGAGAGGGAAAAGGTAATGGCCCGGGCCGCCGAGATGGCTGAAGAGCGCCTCCTCGATGTTCTGGTGCCGCTCACGGACAAACCGGCTTATGCCACCACTCCCGGTTTTCCAGAGGATGACGACGCAGTCTCCCGGCTTGACACGACCAGGGAGAAATTCAGGCGGATGCTCCGGGAGGGAAAGCTCGATGAGCGAATTGTCGAAATGGACTTCGAGCAGTCCCAGCAGATGCCCATGATCGAGATGCTTTCCGGAGGACCGGGCATGGAGGATATGGGCATGGGAGTAAAGGAGATGTTCGGCAAAATATTCCCCCAGAAAAAAGAGCCCCGCAAAGTCAAGGTGGCCGAGGCCATGGCTCTGTTGACCTCCGAAGAGTCGGCCAAGCTGGTCGATATGGAAAAGGTCAGCGACCTTGCCGTCCGCAGAACCGAACAGTCAGGTATCGTCTTTATCGACGAGATCGACAAGATCGCCTCCCGTCAGGGCGGCTCGCAAAGCGGCGAGGTTTCCAGGGAAGGGGTTCAGCGCGACCTTCTGCCGATCGTCGAAGGCTCGACGGTCACCACCAAGCATGGCATGGTCCGGACCGATCACATTCTGTTCATCGCCAGCGGCGCTTTTCACCTTGCCAAGCCCTCTGATCTGGTACCGGAATTGCAGGGGAGGTTTCCGGTCAGGGTCGAACTGCACCCCTTGGGCAAAGAGGAATTTTACCGGATTCTTACCGAGCCCGAAAATGCCTTGATCAGACAGTATATCGCCTTGATGGAAACCGAGGGGGTTGAACTGGTTTTCGAGGATCAGGCCATTCATGAAATTGCCGAGATTGCCGCCGAAGTAAACAGCCGGACCGAAAACATCGGAGCCCGCCGCCTGCACACCGTCCTGGAAAGGGTCCTGGAAGATCTTTCTTTCAAGGCCCCGGAGATGACCGAGCCGCGTTTTGTGGTGACCGCCGCTTACGTGAAAGAGCAACTGGCCGATATCTCTCAGGATGAGGATTTAAGCCGTTTTATTCTGTAATTTGCGAGGATGAACAATGTATGACCCGGAGCTTAAGTATTGTCCCCGTTGCAAGGATGAATTTCGTCCGGAAATTGAAATATGCCCAAGTTGCGTGGTTGACCTGATAGCTGGTCGCCAAATGCTTGCCGAAAAGGAGAAACAGCAGCGGAAAATCATGGAACGCGGGGGCGAGCTTACTGCCGATGACGAGCTGGTCGCGGTTCGCAGCGGACCTCTGGCCGAAATGAAGGGTTATGAACAAGTGCTCGCTAAGGAGAGGATCAGCGCGATGCTGACCGGCGATGAAAGTTCCTGCGGCAAAGGTTGTTGCGGCGGCAATTGCAACCTGGTGGTCAGAAGAGAGGAGGCCCGTGACGCCGTAATGATCATTGAGGCCGAGATCCGCCGTACCGCGGTTATCGATACCGTGGCCGGTTCGGCGGAATCGGTTTTCGATCCACTCTCCGCCGAAAACATCTGCCCGGCCTGCGGACATGGTTTTTCGGGGGGGACGGAGTGTCCCGACTGCGGTTTGTGCTTCTGATTTTCCATCAACCTGAATCCGGATCCTGGATCGTATTGACCAGCCGGACAAATTCCTCGACCGACAACTTTTCGGGTCGAACCTTGGGGTCGATCCCGGCTTTTTCCAGAACAACTTTCAGCATTTTTTTGTCGGTATTGGCAATACCCGATGAAGAGAGACTGTTGAACAGGGTCTTGCGCCGCTGCTGAAAGGCGGCGTTTACCGCTTTCTTGAGCAGGGCCGGGTCGTGGTTCGGCATTTCCCTGACCCTCAAGGGGGGCGGGTCGAAAAGGATCCTGGTGACCACCGAGTCGATTTTCGGCCGGGGGTGAAACTGTTCCGGTCCCACCTCCATGATGATTTTTGTCGAAGCACAGGCGGCGAGCAACACCGACAGCACTCCATAGACCTTTGTTCCCGGGGACGCCTGCAGACGTTGGCCGACTTCCTTTTGCAGCATCAAAACCGCGTATTCCATGATGTCACGATTTTCGATGAGCTTGAAAATCAATGGGTTGGAGATCGAGTAAGGCAGATTGGCGATGATCTTAAGTTTGCCGCCGATCCGGGCTGATATTTCCCGAAAATCGGTCTTGAGGAGATCCTGATGGATCAGGGTGACATTAGAGGGCAGGATCTTTTGCTCCTGATGCCATTCGACGATGCCTTTGTCCAACTCAATGCCGATCACCTCGCGGGCTTTCGCCGCCAGGGGAATGGTCACGGCTCCCAGACCCACTCCGAGTTCAACGATAGTGTCCTCTCCGGTAACACCGGCTTTGGCGATGATGGCCTCGGAGATGGCCGGGTTGACCAGAAAATTCTGACCGCGCTCTTTACTGGGCGCCAGTCTTGAGTTCCGGAGTGTTTGTTTTATGTTATTTTGCTTACTCACTCATTAGTCGCTCGGTTGACTTTTTCTTAACGGTAAAGGCCGGAGCTACGATGTTTAGGGCGGGGAATCCATGCCACTGGGTCTTTTTCAACTGAAGGTCGATCTCGAATATACGTCGGAATCCGGACAGATTTCCGCGTTACCCCTGAACTTGAAATAGCCGGCCAGGGCGATCATCGCCGCGTTGTCGGTACAGAATCGTTTCGGGGTCAGAAAGACGCTTTTGTTCTCCGCCGTGCCTCGGTTGAGCATCATTTCCCGCAGACGCGGATTAGCGCCGACTCCGCCGGCGAGAACGATATTCCGGCAGCCGTTCTGACTTGCGGCCCGCAGGGTTTTGGTGGTAATCACCTCGACGATTGCTTCCTGAAATGAGGCGCAGAGGTCGGCAATGTTCAGCTCCATGTTCTTTTTCTTATGTTGCTGAACATAATTGGCCACCGCCGTTTTCAGACCACTGAAGCTGAAGTCCAGGTTGTCACGGCCCAGCCAGGCCCTGGGAAAATTAATGGCTTCGGGATCTCCCTTCTCAGCCGCTATACTGATAAGCGGTCCGCCGGGATAGCCGAGACCGAGAAGTTTGGCGACTTTATCGAAGGCTTCGCCGGCGGCATCGTCACGGGTACGGCCGAGCAGTTTGAACTTTTCGGGTCCTTCGGCCAGAAAGATGCTCGAATGACCGCCGGAAGCGACCATCGCTATATAAGGAAAGGCCGGGTGTTCCTCGGCAAGGAAGATCGATAGCAGATGGCCGGTCAGGTGATCGACGCCGACCATGGGAATTTGCCGAACCAGCGAAAGAGCTTTGGCATAGGTGTGGCCCACCAGTAAGCATCCGATCAGTCCCGGTCCTTCGGTCACCGCCAGTCCGTCGATCTGGTCCAGGGTCATCCCGGCCTCTTTCAGGGCGGTATCGACTACGTGGCTGATATTCCGGATGTGCTGCCGCGAGGCAAGTTCCGGGACCACTCCGCCGTAAAGGGTATGAATATCAACCTGGGAGTTGATGACATCGGCCAGCAGGGTTTTGCCGTCGGCCAGTATCGCGGCCGCGGTCTCGTCGCAGGAACTTTCAATTCCGAGGATCAACATGATGATTTTGGTGATTTCCTGGACACCGTCAGGACCTGGAACGGGGATAGGATCCCAGCCAGACAAAAGAGGAGCAGCCGCTTTTCAGCTCCTCGCATCCCTGCCGGATGTTTTCGTCTTCGATGTGCCCTTCCATGTCAAGGAAGAACAGGTACTTGCCGGCTTCGCCCTTTAACGGTCTCGACTCGATCCTGGTCAGATTTATGCCGTGGTCGGCGAGAACGCTTAATGAGTTGTGGAGGGCGCCGGGACGATCCAGAAGGCCGACCAGCAGGGAGGTCTTGTCGTAGCCGCTTCGGACCGGCGATTCCTGGCCGATCAAGAGGAAACGGGTGGTATTGCCGCTGTAGTCCTCGATCCCCTTGACCACCGTGTGAAGATGATAGGTCTTGACGGCCATCGAGCTGGCAATAGCTGCCAGGGATGGATCCTCGGCGGCCATCATCGAGGCCACCGCGCTGCTGAAGACGGTCTGGGTCTTAACCCCGGGCAGATTTTTCTTGAGCCACTGCCGGCATTGGGCCAGGGGTTGGGAGTGGGACACCACTTTCTTGATGTCGTTGATATCCCCCGACTGGTTGACCAGATGGTGGCTGATGCAGAGATTCAATTCGCCGCAGATCTTGACGTTGTATTTCATGAAGGAATCAAGAGTCGAGGTAACCGCGCCCTCAATGGAGTTTTCCACCGGTACAATCCCGTAATTGACCCGGCCCCGCTCTGTTTCGATGAAAACATCCTCGATGGTCTCCATCGATCGGTAGTAGGCGCTGTGCCCGAAATATTCGACCGCTGCCAAGTTTGAGAAAGTCGCCTCGGGGCCGAGATAGGCGACCTCGATTTTTTTCTGGGAAAGACGGCAGGTGGTGATGATTTCCTGAAAGATTGAATCGAGCGACGGTTCGGGGAAGGCGCCGGCATTGCTTTTGTGCAGCCGTTCAAATATCTGCCTTTCCCGTTTCGGGTCCCATTTCGGCATATCGTCATGGCTTTTGAGCTGGCCGATTTTCCTTGCGCAAGCGAGTCTTTCTTTCAGCAGGGATAAGATTTCCTGATCAATTTCGTCGATCCGGGCTCGAATCTTCAGGAGGGCTTTGGGTTGCGATGGTCCGTTGCTCTGCTCGTCATCGTTTGACATGTCTGCGAATCCGTTTTTTTTTCAAATTTCTTATCGATTATTCAGGCTTGGAAAGGATTGCAATCTTAATTAGAAAAAACATAATCAACAAGTCGAAATAGTTTCCGATGTTTTTTTTAAGGACGTTCTACTGTTCAAAGGTCTGGAGTAGCATAAAGTCGCCAGTCCCTGCCTGGATTTCGATTGTTAATTTCAGCGCGGCGAATAAGGTACTCTTGCATTACTCAGAAATTTACTCGCCGCTTTTCGCCACAATCCTAGCGCTCCTTTTGAAAACCGGGCGAGCTCTCTACCCGGAGGGGTGAGTTCGGCTTTCTGTCCGAAAACCGCAAATGGAATTTTTCAAGGGGGCAGCTAATCCTTCACCCCATTTCCGAACCTTGCCACCAGTTTTTTCCGGCTGTTTTTCCGGCTTGAATTAAAAGGTCTTTTGTTCTAACATAATATTGGTCTGCATTTAAGTCTGATTGCGGTTTCCATGCCGGATTATGGTTGATATTTAATATATTCAAGGGCATCCCATAAAATGAAGGTTAAAAACTGGATGAAACCGGATCCCGTGACGATCGGCAGGACCATGCTGATACAGCGGGCGGCTGAATTGATGAAGAAGCATTCGATTCGCCATCTGCCGGTGGTTGACGGCAGCCGGCTGGAAGGGTTTATCACCCAGACCGATCTTCGCCAGTACTTTTTCCCTTCAATGGTAGAGGATATTCATGTCCATGATGTGATGGCGGTCAATCCGATCACCATAGACGTCAATTGCAGTATTGACCAGGCGGCCCGGATGATCCATGACCATAAGATCGGCGGTTTGCCTGTTATGGAGGGGGACAGACTGGTCGGGGTGATTACCTCTTCCGATATCATCGCGGGTTTTATCGAGGTTATGGGGTTGCTCCAGTCGTCAACCCGTCTTGACGTTATTGTCGATAAGGAAGGCGGGGTTGAGGATGTTACCAGAATCATTAAGGAAAACGAGATCGAGATATTCAGTGTCGCCGCTGAAATACGCAACTCCAGTCCCAAGGTCTACTATTTCAGGCTCGGCAAGGGCCATATCGAACCGGTGGTAAAGTCCCTTGAGTCCGCCGGGCATCGGGTTATTTCGATTATGGACTGATTGCAGCCCTGATCTCCGGACATTAAACCCCAATCCTTGACGATCATCTGGTAGTTTGCTATTGCCAATCCGGAATTACTGGTTTATCTGTCCGTGGGTCGGGGTGGATGAAATTGCCCGTCGCCTTTCCGGCGGTTCCAGTAAAGGGGCATCTGCCACGTCGACAACTCGTTGATATACCCTCAGCATGATCAACCTCTGAGCCTCCTTGCATCTGAACCGTTCTCGAGCGCTCACGGATTCAGGTTACATGGTCTGGCGACTTTTTTCGCGACGCCATCAAAAATAAAGGTGAATCAATAGATGAGCAGTCATCAGATAGTAAAATCAATTGAAGAAATCAACGCCCGCATCCGTTCAGGAGAAGCGGTGGTGGTTACCGCCGAGGAAATGGTTTCGATCGTTAAAGAGAGGGGAGCGGTTGAGGCTGCCAGACAGATTGATGTTGTCACCACCGGAACTTTTTCGCCGATGTGTTCTTCCGGCGCCTTTATAAATTTCGGGCCGGTCAATCCTACTTTCAAGGCGGCGAAGGCTTCGTTGAACAGGGTGCCTGCCTACGGCGGTCTGGCCGCGGTCGATATCTATATCGGCGCCACCGAACCGACCGAGGACGATCCCCTCAATAAGGTCTACCCCGGGGAATTCCGTTACGGCGGCGGGCACGTCATCGAGGATCTGGTGGCGGGCAGGGAGATTGTTCTGGAAGGGAGCGGCTACGGGACCGATTGTTACCCCAATCGCAGTCTGGTTAAAAGCTTTACTCTGGCCGATCTTCCCCACGCCCTGCTGTGCAATCCCAGAAACTCCTACCAGAATTATAACTGCGCCATTAATCTTTCCGAGAAGACCATCTATACCTATATGGGTACCTTGAAGGCCAAGGGCCGTAACGCCACCTATTGCAGCGCCGGCCAGTTGAGTCCGTTGATGAACGATCCTTATTACCGCACCATCGGCCTGGGCACCCGAATCTTTCTCGGCGGCGGCGAGGGGTATGTAACCTGGCACGGCACCCAGCATAACCCCATGGCGCCACGGGGCGCAAACGGCGTACCGGTGCGACCCGCCGGCACCTTGATGTTGCAGGGTGATCTCAAGCAGATGTCTTCGCGCTGGCTCAAGGGGGTCAGCATGCAGGGTTATGGTTGCACCCTTGCGGTCGGGGTCGGAGTGCCGATTCCGATTTTGAATGAAGAACTCGCGGCCTTCACCGGTGTCGCGGACGAGGATATTTTTACCCAGGTGGTCGATTATTCCCATGACTATTCCCACGGGATTGCCAGGAATTACGGTGAAGTCAGCTACGCCGAGCTTAAGAGCGGCCAAATCGAAGTTAACGGGCATCCGGTGCGGACCGCGCCGTTGTCCAGTGTTGTCAGAGCCCGGGAGATTGCCGAGACTTTGAAGAAATGGATCGAGAACGAGGGTTTTGAGTTGAGCACACCTGTCAAAATGTTGCCGAATGGAAATTGAAGGCAATATTTTCATGCACCTGTCCAGGTTGTCACCCAAATGAAGCTGCTCCGTAAATATGAGGCCTTAAAGGCTGTTCTCGCCGACGTTCCCGGCGTTGTCGCTTTTTCCGGTGGGGCGGACAGTTCTCTTCTTCTAAAAGCCGCTGTTGATGTCTTTGGCGCGAATGCCCTGGCTTTTTTTGGTGATTCGGCCCTTCAAACCGATGCTGATCGGAGCAATGCCATCCAGACCGCCCGGGATCTAGGCGCCGATTTGCGGGTCGTCGAGTTGACTCCCTTGCAGTGGCGGGAATTTACCGACAATCCTCCGGATCGCTGTTATCACTGCAAAAAAAAAGTTTATCGGATATTCAAGGAGCTGTTGCCCCGGCGTGAAATGTTCCTTCTCGACGGCACTAATCTTGACGACCTCCGGCAGGACCGCCCCGGCAGGCGGGCGCTTATCGAATTGAACGTGAAAACTCCCCTGATCGAAGCCGGGTTGTGTAAAACGGATGTCCGCTCCCTGGGCAAATTGCTCGGGGTGATGACCTGGGACCGTGAATCCGCTTCATGTCTGGCAACCAGGATTCCGACGGGCACTGTGATCAATGCCGAAAAACTCGGCCTGGTCGCACGTTATGAAGGCATCCTGATCGGGGCGGGCTTTTCAGGAGTCCGGGTCGGGTTGTCTGATAGTCAATCGGTTAAAATTGCAGTAAAAGAAGCAGACCTGGAAAGGTTTTTTCAATCGAAAGTCAGAGAAAAGATGCTTTTCGAGTTCGGGGCAGTGGGTATCGTTAATTTATGGCTATCCTTGCGGGGAAGATGACCTGGAGGTTTTTGTTACCATAAAACAAAGAGTTGGTGTTGGTCCCTTCAGGCTTGTGAATTGGTAGAAAACATGGCTGATGCCGCTGGGATTAGTAAAGCCGCCGCTGAGAGAGCTCTTACCGGGTTGCTTGATTCGATATCAGGGGCGCTGTCTAAAGGGGACAAAGTGACTTTGGTCGGTTTCGGTACCTTTTCCATTTCAAAGAGATCCGCTCGTCAGGGCCGTAATCCCCAGACCGGCGCCGCCATCAAGATTCCGGCTCGTAAGGTTGCCCGTTTCAAACCAGGCAGCAAGCTGGCCGACGCTGTAAAGTAAAGGGCCTGTCTGTAATAAGTAACATCTTGACTTGTTGTTTTTCTCAGGGGTTAGAAGATCTCTTCTAACCCCTGAGTCTATGATGGCGTCGCAAAAAGTCAAAAAAGCTGTCATTTCGAACGCATGTGAGAAATCTTGTCCTTTACACCATTGGGGAACTATTAAGATTTCTCCCGTTGGTCGAAATGACTTTATGGTGATTCCGACTTTTTGCGAACTCGTCAAAGATGAATTAAATGAGTTAGGTGATACTGTCAGTCTGTCGCGCCCCTTTTTTCGAGATCGACGATCTATTTCTTGTCCTTTTTAAGATTTTAATTTATAGAATGCTGCAACATTTAGTTTCCGGGTCGGGACGTGGCTCAGTCTGGTAGAGCACAGCGTTCGGGACGCTGGGGTCGGAGGTTCGAATCCTCTCTTCCCGACCAATTCCTCTCTATATCAGAACTCATGTGGCGCCGCCTTTCTGGTTAGCGCCGATCAGACCATATACCCACAGGGCATAAGTTTCGTTTGCACCCTAAAGGGCATAAAAGCAGACGAGCTGCTGCTCAACTCAGCTATAAATTTCCTCCGGTCACCCCGCTTATCCCGATTCGGCGAATATTTCCGTTAATGGAGAAATTTCCAAACATCCCGGGATGACGACAAGTCAACCCCCGTGTTTGAGCTTGGTTATTTCGGCTTCAAACCCGCCCCTTCCCAGAATTACCTCCACCTCTTCCCCGACCGCGAGCTCATGACTGTCCCGGACCGCTTTCCGTTCCGTCCCCCCGATGGTTATCGAATATCCTCTGCCCAGAACCGCGAGGGGGCTCACAACATCCAGCATTGCCGCCGCCTTGCCGAGTTTGTCCCGTTCTTTGTCTATCCTGCGATTTATGAAGAGCCGGGAGAGTCGGGAAAGCTCGTCTATTTTCCGTTCTTTCAGCTTTAAAATCCGGCCGGGACCGGCTTCCCGTAGAATATTCTCATAACGATGCAGAATCCGGCGCCGGTTGTTGAATTGCGTTTCCAGTGAAAACGTTAAGTTTGAGCTGATGTTTCGCAATTTCCAGACGAAATTGGCCAGCAGCAGAGAGGGATCCCCGAGCATCCTTTTCCGGGTGTCAACCCGGAAACGATACCGGTCGTTTATCCTGGTCAGGTTGGAGCTCAGATTGTATTCGGCCCGGCGTATCCTTTGTTGAAGCGCTTTTTTGTCCGGGATAACCGCTTCGGCGGCGGCGGAGGGGGTGGCGGCCCGGTAATCAGCCACAAAATCGCTGATCGTAAAATCGATTTCATGGCCGATGGCCGAAACAACCGGAATCTTCGAGGCGTATATGGCCCTGGCCAGGCTCTCTTCATTAAATGCCCAGAGATCTTCCAGGGAACCTCCGCCCCTGCAGAGAACAATTACGTCCGTGGTCTGCTGTTCGTTCAGGAAGTACAGGGCTTTGCTTATTTCGGCGCCTGCGCCTTCTCCCTGGACCCTGACCGGAATTATCTCAATCGGCAGGCCGGGATATCGATTTTCGGCCATCCGGAGGAAGTCATGTACTGCGGCGCCCTGGGGAGAGGTGATAAGGGAGACCTTATCCGGCAGGAAGGGCAGGGGCTTTTTAACCGATTGCTCGAAAAGCCCCTGCCGCTCCAAATCGATTTTGAGCTGTTCGAAGGCGATTTGCAGCCGGCCCTCCCCCTGGGCTTCCATGGAGTCTATCAGCAGCTGATATTCACCGCGTGGTTCGTAAACCGAAACCCGGCCCCGGCAGATTATCTGCTGACCATTTTCGGGCCTGATATCCAGATAACGCTGCTGCTGCTTGAAAAGCACCGCGCGCAATTGGGCATCCTGATCCTTTAGAGTGAAATAGAGGTGGCCCGAATAAGGTTTCCTTAAATTCGATATCTCTCCGGTTACGGTTACAAAGGGAAATTGCGTTTCCAGCAGCCCTCTGATTGACCTGGTCAGCTCGGAGACGGATTGAATGGTTACGGAGTGCGTTGTCAGCATGGTGTTTTCCTGAATCCGTGATGGCTGTTGGGCGGTTTGTCGTTAACGATTTTTTGCGAGTTTGTCAATCCTGATTGCAGGGGTGAGCGATTATAGATTTAATGACAATAGTTTAATCCGCAAGCGTTGCTTGGCAAAGATTAAGTCCTGAATCCGTGACGGCTTCGCGGGGAATTCCACTTTAGCAGTTTGTAATTGCATAAAATAATCGATTTTCCCTGGATTGCCATGGTTCACCCCGCCGCCCTGCGGGGCGCCCGATAACGGCGCTCTGCCGCGTTGGCAACTCGTTGATATACCATTAGTATTACCAACATCGTTGCCGTCTTGCATCTGCACCGTTCTCGAACGCTCACGGATTCAGGTAATTTACTTAAATTCCCGATGCTTTTTTAGGATGAAGCCGTTATATTGGACCAGTTTTTCCGTAAGCTGCAATGAAGTAATTTATGATCTGAGGAGACATCATGGCTGAAGAGCGTCCCATTAAGCAAAAAGAAGAACAAAAAATCGATATTGAACACAAAGACGGTTTGCTGGAAGAACTGAATCTGCCGCCCCACGTCATCCGATTTATTAAGGAAAACGCCCGTAATTTGCAGATTGCCGCCGTTTGCCTGGTTCTCGTGGTCTTAGGGTGGACCTATTTCGATTATTATAGCCAGTCCCAGGAAAACCAGGCCTCCGCGGCCTTGAACGCAGCCATTCGCGAAGCTGACGATACGGATAGAATCGCTCTTTTAAAGGAGGTCGCCACCGAGTTTTCCGGAACTGATGCCGCCGTGTGGAGCCGGATAGAGCAGGGTCATGTGGCCTTCAAGAACGGTGAATACGACAAGGCCCTTGCTGTTTATAATGAAGTTGCCGACGATCTGAGCGGTGATAGTCCTCTCCTGCCTCTTCTCACCTACAACACGGGGATCGCCCAGGAGAACAGCGGCGCCCTCGATCAGGCCCTGCAATCCTATGCCGAGCTTGCCGGATATAAAGGATTTGCGGTTAAAGGGATGATGGCCCAGGGCAGGATTTACGAACTCAAGGGTGAAAAGGACGCGGCCCTTGAAGTCTATCGGGCGGCAGCGGCGAAAGAAGAGGTCAGCGGCCCTGACCGGAGCATCCTGGCCGAAAAGATCAAAGGCCTCAAGGCAAACGAGGCCGCTCCTGAATCGAGTTGATCCGCTTCCGTTTCCAGGAATTATTGCGCCAAGAGTGTGCATGGCGCCGAATCTGCTCCCTTAGCGGCCGGTTGGTCTGCCGGGTCCTGGAGGCCCTCTCCGGAACGGAGTACAGATTCGTATCGCTTCGCCGGGACGGCCGTGGGATGATGCCTTCCATTGCCTGCACCCCGCGAACCCTTATGGAAATGAGTTCCAGCGCTAAACTTTGCAGCCCTGGCCCGTGAGCAGTTACTTGCCGCCTAATCCTTTAAATTTCGCGAAAAGTCAAAAATCGGCGGGCTAAGCATGCAACACCCCCTTACAGGCCGATAAAAGTAAGCCGTGCAATAGCCGTCACGGATTCAGGAATCCGCCATGGAAATTATCAAATCACCGCAGCGGATGTCCGCCTGGGCCGTGGCCCAGGGCAAATCCGCCAAGCGGATAAGTCTGGTTCCGACCATGGGTTCCTTTCACGAAGGGCATCTTCGCCT
This sequence comes from Desulfurivibrionaceae bacterium, assembly GCA_046260555.1. GTDB lineage: Bacteria > Desulfobacterota > Desulfobulbia > Desulfobulbales > JAGXFP01 > JAGXFP01. The sequence continues at coordinate 6,511 of JBHEOZ010000007.1, read as the reverse complement.
GATGCGGCAAGCCGCCGAATTAGCCGATCTGGTCGTGGTCAGCCTGTTCGTCAATCCGATCCAGTTCGGTCCCGCCGAGGATTTGACCCGTTATCCCCGAAATATGGAGAGGGATGCCGCCCTGGCGCGCGAAGAGGGCGTAGCGGTCCTTTTTGCCCCGGATCAAGAAGCGATGTATCCCGACCCCCCTCTAACCAGGGTGGTTGTTTCGGGGTTGTCGGCAGGACTGTGCGGATTTACCCGGCCAGGCCACTTCGACGGGGTCTGTACGGTAGTCGCCAAACTTTTCAATATCATCGGGCCGGCCGCGGCGGTCTTCGGCGAGAAGGATTACCAGCAGCTTGCCGTAATCCGTAGAATGGCGATTGATTTAAATTGGAATATCGACATCGTTGCCCATCCCATTGTCAGGGATGATGACGGTTTGGCCCTGAGTTCGCGAAACCGTTATCTTTCCCCCGATGAGCGGCAGAGCGCTTCGGCATTGTTCAAGGCGATTAATGTTGCCCGGAAAATGGCGCGTGGTGGGATTGTCGATGCGGACCGGCTACTGGCCGAAGTTGAAGCAATAATGAATATGCATGATAATATTGAAATTGAATATCTGAGCATCGTTGATTGTAATAATCTTCGGGTCCAGACCAGGGTTGATAAGCGGTCGCTTCTGGCCATGGCGGTCAGGATCGGCGGGACCAGACTTATCGATAACGCGATGCTGTTCGAAGAAACCGAGGGAGCATAATGTTAAGAGAGATGTTGAAGTGTAAAATACATCGGGCCACCATAACCGATGCGAACCTCAATTATGAGGGCAGCCTTACGGTTGACCACGATCTGATGATGGAGGCCGGCCTGATTCCTTTCGAAAAAGTAAAGGTCTACAATATCAATAACGGGGAGAGGTTTGATACTTATATTATTGAAGGCCCGGCCGGCTCCGGCACTATTGCCCTGAACGGGGCCGCCGCCCGTAAGGGCATGATTGGTGATCTGATCATAATCGCCAGCTATGCCATGTATGATGCCGACGATCTTGCTGATTATTACCCGCAGATAGTCGTTCTGAAACCCGACAACGGCATCAAGCATATCTATAATGCGGAAAACCCGCCGCCGATCGGTTAAGTGGTTTTTTGTGAATTTACCGTTTTCGAGGTGATCGATCGATGTATCTAATTGTCTCCTCAACCGGGATGGAACTGGAGCCGATCGAATCCCTGTATGCCGGCAGCGAGAGTTTCCTCTTTTTGAACATCGGCGTCGGTCCGGTCGAAGCGGCCGTCAACCTCACCGAATATCTCTGCCGGACCGGATCAAGTGGCATTGCGGCGGTGATTAACCTCGGACTGGCCGGGGCCTATCCGGACTCCGGCCCCGAACTCCTTGATATCTGCCTGGCCGAGCAGGAGTATTTCGGCGATATCGGCATTGCTCTTGAGGGGCGGATCGACGATCTCGACCCTTCCTTTACGCCGCCTATCGAATTTAAACTTACCTCCGAACTTCTTGATCAAGCCGGTCTCCATCTGAAAAAAGCCGGCTTCACCTTCCGGCGCGGCAATTTCGTCACAGTCT
>JBHEOZ010000007.1:0-4926 GCA_046260555.1 Desulfurivibrionaceae bacterium | reverse complement strand
GTCTCCTCGGTTTCGGGGACCCTGGTTCGGGGCGCCTATCTTTCCGGTAAATTCAAGGCAATCTGCGAGAACATGGAAGGCGCCTCCGTGGCGCGGGTTTGTCGAAAATTTTCGCTGCCCTGTCTGGAGCTTCGTTGCGTCAGCAATATGGTTGTAGATCGAGAGGATCAGGAATGGCGGCCCGGCGAAGCGGTCGAGCTCTGCGGCAGAGCCGCCCGGGCCGTTATGGAGGGGCTGCAAGATGACTGAACCCAGCCCATCCGCTCCCCTGACTCTTGGTTTTTCGCCCTGCCCGAATGATACCTTTATTTTCCATGCCCTGGTCCATGGCCTGGCGGGGCAGTCAGGACTCAATCTGGCGCCGCCCCTCCTGGCCGATGTCGAGACCCTGAACGAGTGGGCCATGGAACCGCGCCTTGATCTTACCAAGCTCTCGTTTCACGCCCTGGCCCACGCTCTGGATGATTATGTCCTGCTGAATTCGGGCAGTGCCCTTGGCCGAGGCTGCGGACCGCTGTTAATCGCCCGAAAAACTTTGGATCAAGGCGGGCTTGCCGATCTGCGCATCGCCATCCCCGGTCGACTAACCACCGCCGCCATGCTGCTGAAAATGTACGCGCCCGGCTGCCGAAACCTCGTCACGATGCGGTTTGACGAGATTATGCCCGCCCTGGCCCGAGGCGAGGTCGATGCCGGCGTCATCATTCACGAGAGTCGTTTCACCTATCGCCAAGAGGGGTTTGTACTGATCGGAGATTTGGGAGCGTGGTGGGAAGAGACTAGCGGTTGCCCGATTCCCTTGGGCGGGATTGCCGCCCGGCGCTCCTTGGGCAAAGAGCTGATCGGCAGGATCGATATGGCAATCCGGGAAAGTGCGCGGCATGCCTTGGCCCACCCCCAACTTTCCCGGGAGTATATTCGTTGCCACGCCCAGGAGATTGATGAGTTGGTGATCCGCAGCCACATCGAGCTTTATGTCAACGATTTCTCCGTTGATCTGGGCAGGCAGGGGCGGGAGGCGATTCAATCTTTTCTTGCCCGGGGCCGTGAACTGGGAATAGTGCCGGCTTCATCTTTATCGGTTTTTTTTTCTGATCAGTAGCATTTCCGGCTTTTTTCGGGTCTTAAGGCTTTTTCAAGTTGCGATTTTTTGTCAAAGAAGTAGATTTTAATGTTCACTTAATCAATTGATGCGGATTTATTCCATTAAATTTTTATTTTGTCCCGCTGCGATAAAATAGCAAATTATCACATAGCCGTTGTAAATAAATAACCATCGCATTGAAATGCCACACTCGGCATAAGGGGCCGTAACAAACTGGGCAAAAATGTAATGGTCATTTCGTAACGGCCCCTAAATCAATCCATTCCCGAATGGGCTCACTGACCGGCGGTTGTCTTGGCCGGTTAAAACATAAAATAAAAATGGAGTTATTATGTCTAATTATTTTTTCACCTCAGAATCAGTATCCGAAGGCCATCCCGATAAAGTTGCGGACCAGATATCCGACGCCATCCTGGACGCCATCCTGACCGAGGACAATCAGTCCAGGGTCGCCTGCGAAACCCTGGTAACCACCGGCATGGTTCTTATCGCCGGCGAGATAACCACCAACGCCCGGGTCGAAATGCCGAATGTCGTCCGCCAGACGATCAAGGAGATCGGTTACAACTCTTCCGATATGGGATTTGACTATGAATCCTGTGCCGTCCTCACCTCCATCGACAAACAGTCGGCCGATATCGCCCAGGGTGTCGACGAAGGGGCCGGAGTCGATCTCTCTCAGGGCGCCGGCGACCAGGGCTTGATGTTCGGCTATGCCAGCAACGAGACCAAGGTGCTGATGCCGATGCCGATCGTTTACGCCCACCGCCTGACCCAGAGGCAGGCGGAAGTCCGCAAAAACGGCACCCTCCCCTGGCTACGTCCCGACGCCAAAAGCCAGGTTACCATCGAATATGAAAACAAAAAACCCAAACGGGTCGAGGCCGTGGTCGTTTCCACCCAGCACAGCCCGGACGTCGACTACGAAACCCTGAAGGAAGGAGTGATGGAGGAGATCGTTAAACCGGTCCTCCCGGCCGGAATGGTCGATGAGAACACCAAATATTACATCAATCCCACCGGCCGTTTCGTGATCGGCGGACCGGTGGGCGACTGCGGAGTCACCGGCCGGAAAATCATTGTCGATACCTACGGCGGCATGGGTTCCCACGGCGGCGGCGCCTTCTCCGGCAAGGATCCCTCCAAGGTCGACCGCTCTTCCTCATACATGGGACGCTACGTCGCCAAAAACCTGGTGGCGGCCGGAATCGCCTCCGAGATTGAAGTGCAGATCGCCTATGCCATCGGGATTTCCCAGCCGGTTTCGATTAACGTCAACTCGTTCGGTACCGGCAAGCTGAGCGAGAAAAGGATAATCGAACTGATCAATGAATATTTCGATCTGCGCCCCAAGGCGATAATTGAGGAGCTGAATCTGCTGCGGCCGATTTATCGGAAAACCGCGGCTTACGGCCATTTCGGCCGCAACGATCCCGATTTCACCTGGGAGGCCACCCCCAAAGCTGAGGCCCTACGAGATGCGGCCGGCATTAAATAGGATTGCGGCGCCGAAAGGACCTTTTTATCGCACAAGGACGGCAAACTTGCCAAGAGTTATTGGGGAGTGGTGAGCTTATTGGAAGTTAGTTTTCTGTTGGGGCGGACATCGGATAACCGGGCCGGAAAAAAATCCATATGATTTTTCGCTGGGGCCAGTTACACTTGACAAGTTCGTAAAATCAAGTGAATGGCGAGGGCAGCGAACCGATTTGGAAATATATAACCAGTTGTAAATTCTCGATTGCTTCGCCAGCTTTGCTTTTCGCAAATGACGGGCAACAGCCCGATCTGCCTCTACCGCGCCATGGCGGATTATTTTCAGGCTTTGGCGAAACCGGTTTAAGGCACAGCGCAGTAGCGAATCCTTTGAAACCCCGACGGCTACCTCCAAAGGAGCAGATTATGGCCGAGCGATATATCTCAAAACCGATCATCTTTCTGTTCGCCCTTGCCTCGCTCGTTATTGTAATCGCCGGCATGAAGGCCGCCAAAGACATTATGGTACCTTTCCTGCTTTCGGGGTTTATTGCGATCATGTGCGGGCCCCTGCTGCTTTGGTTGAAGAAGAAAGGTTTGGCCGATATGCTCGCGATCCTGGTGGTTATGACGGTCATTTCATTGATCGGTTTGCTGGTCGTGGCCCTGGCGGGCAATTCGGTCAACGATTTTGCCGGGGACGTGCAGTTTTATCAGAGCAAACTGGATGACTTGATCGCCGAACTGGCTACGATGCTGCGCGAGGTCGGGATCACCATCGAAAAACAAGCCTTGACGGAGTATATCAATCCAGGCGCGGTCATGAGTTTTGCCTCCGAGGTGTTCAGCGGGTTCGGCAATGTCTTGAGCAATGCCCTGGTCATCATCCTCACGGTCATCTTTATGTTACTGGAGTCCGCCGTATTCAGGCCGAAACTGGAAAAGGCCTTCCATCAGCCGGATTTTTCCATGACCGGCTTCGACAATTTCATCAAAAGTATCAACAAGTACATGGCTATCAAAACCTGGATCAGTCTGGCGACCGGGATTTTCGTGACCATCATGCTGATCGCTCTGGACATTGATTATCCGTATCTCTGGGGGCTGCTGGCCTTCCTGCTCAACTATGTGCCGAACATCGGTTCGCTGATCGCCGCCATTCCGCCGACCCTGCTGGCCCTGATCCAGTTCGGCATGTTTAAGGCCCTGCTGGTCGCGGGCGGGTTCGCCTTTGTCAATCTGGTCATCGGCAATCTTCTGGAGCCCCGTTTCCTTGGCAGAGGCCTGGGGCTGTCGACCCTGGTGGTCTTCTCCTCCCTGGTCTTCTGGGGGTGGGTGCTGGGGCCGGTGGGAATGTTTCTTTCGGTGCCGTTGACCATGACCGTCAAAATTGCCCTGGCGGCCAGTGACGAAACCAGGTGGATCAGCATCATGATGGGTGACCGGGTCAGGGAACCTTAGAAAAAAATTCTTTAACCCATGAGCGTTTTAGGCCGGGTTGGAAGCAAGAAGGAAAATGAATAAAAATCTCCCCTGGCGTTCCGAAAATGATCGCCCCCTGATGCTTGCCCCCATGCAGGGTCTGACCAACCGGGCCCTGCGCGGCCTGTTCGCCGAATGGGCCAGGCCCGATATCATGTTCACCGAGTTTATCCGGGTCCGGCCCGGTTCCCGCCAGGCGATTTCCAGCGTGGATCGCTTGGAGGCGACTAACGGCGGCGAAATTATTCCCCTGGTTGTGCAGCTGATCGGTCGGGATACCGCCGCCCTGGTTGCCGCCGCCGAGGCGGCCCGGGAGAGTGGCGCCATTCATCTCAATCTCAATCTCGGCTGCCCCTTCGGGCGGATGAACAGCGGCTCGGCCGGCGGGGCCCTTCTCAAGGACCCGCGCGATCTTGACCGGCGCCTCACCCTTTTGCGCCAATGTTCGGCCGCTTCCCTCTCGGTCAAGGTGCGATCCGGTTATGACGACCCCGAACAGATCTTCTCCCTGCTTCCGGTCTTCGAGGATACCGGCGTGGACTTTATCGTGCTCCATCCCCGCACGGTGGTGCAAAAGTATAAGGGCGCGGCCGATCATGGGCTGACCGCCCGGGTCGTGGCCGCTACCGCTCTGCCGGTTATTGCCAACGGCGACGTTACCACCGGCGAAGAGGGGCGTCAGGTGCTTGCCGCAACCGGGGCGGCCGGGCTGATGATCGGACGCGGCGCCATCCGCGACCCCTTGATATTTCAGAGAGTGCGGGGTAGCGCGGTTGCCCGGCCTTCCCGGGCCGAGCGTGTTGCCGAATTGCAGTACTATATCGCGGAATTGACCGAGCGCTACCAGGGGATATTTCAAGGCG
>JBHEOZ010000069.1:5093-8656 GCA_046260555.1 Desulfurivibrionaceae bacterium | reverse complement strand
GTCGATAATAATAATGGTATATCAACGAGTTGCCAACACAGCACCCCAAGGGCACTTCCTGCGGGGCGCAGATGCGCCGTTATCGGATGCCCCGCAAGGCGGCGGGGTGAACCATGGCGATCCAGGAAAAAACGATTATTCAATGCAATTACAAACTGATAAAGTGAAATTCCCCACGAAGCCGTCACGGATTCAGGAAGAATTCAGCGCCCTCCCGTAAGGCTCGTGGAGAGCTTTTTCCCGAGACCGCCATGACGGCCGATCACCGTCTGGACCGTATCGGTAAAGACCTCAACGCTGCTCCACACCTCAACCCTTTGCCGGGCCCTGGTCAATGCCGTGTAGAGCAGTTCCCTGGTCAGCACCGGAGAACGGCGGTCCGGCAGAATCACCACGACTTCGTCAAACTCGGAGCCCTGGCTCTTGTGGACCGTCATCGCATAGGCGGTTTCATGGGCGGGCAGCATGGCCAGGGGGATTTTCCGCACCCAGCCATCCCCGTCCGGGAAAAAACCACACAGGGCTTCCCCGTTATCGGGGTCCGCCAGAACCAGGCCGGTATCACCGTTAAACAGTTTTACATCATAGTTATTTTCGACGATCATCACCGGCCGCCCGCGATAGGCCATCGCCCCGACCGTTGCCGGCCATTCCTCGGCCAGAATTTTTTCAATGTAAAGATTAACCCCGTTTACCCCGAAACCGCCATGCCGGACCGCGCATAGCACCTGGGAGCGCCCCAGGGCGCGGACGGCCCGCTCCGGCTCCTCGACTCCAAACCAGCCCGGCGGAAAAGCGGCGAATCTCTCGGCCAGCATCCGCTGCAACTCTCTTTCGCTGCCGACCTCCCGCCAGACAATATCGGAATAGCGTTCATCACGGAAGGCCCCCAGGGCGGCATCGGTATCGCCCCGGTTAATGGCCCGGCCGAGCATACCGATCCCGCTCTCCATCCCGAAACGGTGACTGACCCGCAGTTCGACCAGCGAATCGCCCCAGCCTCCCCCCGTGACCAGATCACTGACCTCGGTGAGCGATGCGGCCAACTTGAGAAACTCTTCGGAGAATTCGGGCAGCACCTCCCGTTGACAGATATCGCCCAGGACGGCGCCGGGTTCGACCGAAGCTAACTGGTTACGATCACCGAGCAGGACGAGCCTGGTGTCAGCCCGCAGAGCCCGCACCAATTTGGCCATTAACGGCAGGTCGACCATGGAAGCCTCATCGACAACCACCAGATCATAGGGAAGCCGGTTATTTTCGTCATGGATGAAAAAGGGAGAATCGCGGCGCGGCCCCAGGAGACGGTGCAGGGTGAAAACCTTGGCCGGGATCCGCTCTTTAACCGACTCGGCGCAAGATAGATTTTTCCTGAGCGCCGCCATCACCGCCTGGAGGCGCATCACCGCTTTGCCGGTGGGGGCGGCCAGCGCTATCCTCAGCTTGGCGTCCCCACCGCTCTGTTCAAGAAGCAGGGCGATGATTTTCGCCACGGTGGTGGTCTTGCCGGTCCCCGGTCCGCCGGTGATTACCACGAATGTCCTCAGAACAACGGCCAGCGCCGCCAACCGCTGCCAGTCACACCCCGCTACCGGATCCGGAAAGAGTCTTGCGACGTTTTCGGCCAGGGCGGGCATGGCAACTTCGGCATTGGCCTCCCGACTTCTCTCGTCGATAAAACAGGCCACATCGCTTTCATACTCCCAGTAACGATGCAGGTAGAGACGATCATCTTCCAGAACCAGGGGGGTCGCGACACTGCCATCTCCAACCGTGGGACAGGCGGCAAGCGACTCCAACCAGTCCGGCAGCTCGGGGCACCGATAACAGCCGCCATCCGCGGCGGCAACCTCCCGCCCCGCCCAGACGGACAGGTTCAGACAGGCGTGCCCGTCCCTTGTTGCCTTACTGGCAAGGGCCGCAGCCAGAAAAATATCGGAATTGGTTGTATGGGACAGGCGCGATATCAAGGCGCCAAAATGATTATCGATACTGACCAGTTCGAACGATTCAGCCAAGCGTATCTCCTTCTTTGAATTTGAGGCCGGTTTTCCGGGGCCGTCCCGATGATTTCTACAGGATGTCTGCAAGCCTTACCTTTTTGATATCACTTGACAAAGAGAGTCAACACCGGTAATTTTTCATTCTTAAAATTTACGTTTACTTTAGCTGCAATTTACGTTTATTGAAGCTGTTATACCTCTGCGGACAAGTTGTCTCTGTGCAAACAGCTCCGGTACAGCCCAGCCCAGTCCACGCAGAAATTATTTTTTACGGTATCGGTCGACCTTGGATTTTTAACAAAAAAAACTTATTTTCACCAGGAACTGTTGAGGAGATATCGGTGGCAGACTTTGTAATTACCGCTCAAGCCCAGGAAAAGGCGGGGAGTTTGACTGTAAATTCCCTTATAAAGGCGGGGGTCAAAACGGCTCTCCTGATCGATTCCGCCGGCAACGTCCTGGCCAACTGCGGTCACGAGCAGCAGGACCTGGACATAGACGCCATTTCGCTCGCAGCCCTTGCCGCAGCCAGCCTGGCGGCAACCTCGCAAATTGCCAAACTGATCGGAGAAGATGATTTTTCCCTGCTCTTCCACAAAGGCAAAAACGGCAATATCCATTTCGGCAGAGTCGGGGTCGAACTTATTTTAATCACCATCTTCGGCGATGACGTTTCTCTCGGCCTGATAAGATGCAGAGTAGCTGAACTTGCAGACTCTCTTGCTACAATATTCGAAGGATAGAAATGGCTCTCATAGACTTAAGCAAAAAAGAAGTCCACTGCAAAGTGGTCTACTATGGACCGGGCAGATGCGGCAAGACGACCAACCTCCTGTACATCCATAAGGCAATGGATGAAAAAGACCGCGGCAAGATGCTGACCATCGACACCAAGGGTGACCGGACCCTGTTCTTCGATCTGCTGCCGCTGAATCTGGGCAAAATTTCCGGTTTCGACATCAGGATCCAGCTTTATACCGTACCCGGCCAGGTCATGTATGAAGCCACCCGCAGCCTGGTCCTGAAAGGTTGCGACGGTCTGGTCTATGTGGCCGACCCCCTAAAAGTCCGGCAGGAACGAAACATCGAAGGTCTGGAAGATCTGCGCCGCAATCTCGAGAAGAACAACCTCGATCTGAATAAAATGCCGGTTGTCCTCCAGTACAACAAACGGGACCTCTGCGACACACCGGTTCCGACTTTAACCATTGATGAATTGGAAAATGACCTGAACTCCCAGCTTAACACATCATACTACGAGGCAATCGCCACCACCGGGGTCGGCGTTTTCGAGACCCTTACCGAGATCACCAAAAAGACAGTACGATACGTGGCCGAGAAACATCTCTTAACCTCCATCGACTAAGGCCGAAATCAGAATTTCTTTTATAAAAGCCTGACTTTTGCAAATTAATTACGGTATTGAAAATGGTTTTTACGCGGGAGAGCACCGGATGACGGACAAGGACGAATTATTCAAGGGCATTGACGAGGCCGCCAACAACCTTTTCGACCAGTATATCGTCAAAAAGCCGGCCCCCCCCCCCCCCCCCCCCCCCC
>JBHEOZ010000069.1:553-5037 GCA_046260555.1 Desulfurivibrionaceae bacterium | reverse complement strand
ATATTACTCCCCCCGCGCCCGAGAACGCCGTTGCACCCAGGAAGGAAGCCCCCGCTCCCCAAACAGCGCCTGAACCGGCAGTAAAGAGCGCTCCCCGGCCAACCGCGACAGCAGCCGATAGCACGAAACTGTTCGCCCGGCTTGAAGAGATGTTGCTCACCATCGATTGGGAAGTAAACAGCGAAAACATCTTGAAGGCCAAGGATATCCTGAGCCAATTGGTCAAGGCCAAGGGATGGAGCAAATCATCCCTGATCGGCCAGGTAACCGATCAGATGGACAAAGTTCTTTCCTCAATGCTTGAATCGCCCGAAAATTCGTCAATTTCGGCTCCCAGCCAATTAAAAAAAGCCCTTGGTATCATCAAAAAGAGCGAAACTCCCGGCGAGGCGGCCGACAAAAATCTTGAAAAGACCCTGGCAACCCTGCGTGACTTACTGGCTTCCGACGCGGTTGCCAGCCAACTAAAAGATGATCTCCAGGCCGCCAGCCCCGTCGAGTCAATCCCTCCGCCGGACGAGGAGCCCTCTTTCGATTTAGGTCTCGAAATGGAAGTAGAGCCGTCGAGGACCGGTCAACCGGCCGCGAAAGGCGAAACGGTCCCCCGGGAAACGGTCAAAGTCCTGACAGGATTTACCACTGGCATCGCTGAAGCAATCAAGCTGCTGACCCCGATGGAAACCCTTTTCGCCAGTCAGCCCTCCATGGTAAAACTCCAGGCCGCCACCAAGAATCTTAAGGATAAATTGGCAAGGCAGGAGGAACTATTCAAGAAAACCTTTTCTGCGGATTACACCTCCTATACCGGCTTGGGGACACTTAACAGCTGGCTGGAATCGCAACTGGGACTTATCGAAAAGTGCGCTGTCCGGATCGGTAAAATGGAGAAACTTTTCGGCAAAACCTCCGGTTACGAAAAGCTTCACATCAGAAGCCGGAAGATCAGAAAAATCCTTGAAAAACAACTTGACGCCCTGACCATTGCCGTAGGCGGTACCCCCACCCAGCATCAATTCGACCTTACCGGTGAATATCCGGCGGTAATCCAGCCCGCCCCCCGGCAACCGGAAGCGACGCCGGCCACGGTATCCGCCGCGACCTCTCCGGAAGCACCGCCGGCTGCCGTATCCGCCGTGGCCTCTCCGGAAGCGATGGTGAACAAGTGCATCAGTCTGGCCCGATCCCTTGAACAGCGCGCCGGCAAGGACCCCCAAGAGATCGGGGTGCGGATTCGCAAGACCTTGGAAAAACTTAAGAACTCCATTTCCGGAGCGGCCATAAACTCACCGGGAGCCTCAGCGGCTGCAAAAGCCGCCGCTTCGATTGCCGGACATGCCACCAGATGCCGTTGGGACTGGCTCTTAAAAACCTCGTGGGGTGGGCAGCTGGTCGGGATTGCACCGGAACAGGTGGCCTACGAAAGCCCGGCCACCTTCCCCCTGCGTTCCTTCAAGGATTTATCCTTCTTTAACCTCAAAAAACTGAAGTCGTTGCCGTGGAAGAATCTGCAAACTCTTTTCAGCGGCGAACTGGCTGAACTCGACCACTCGGTCCTGAACGATATGGAGCTGGAGATTGCCAACCCACCGGCATCGTTTTCCGGTTCTACCAAAAAAAAGGTTTATCTGGTCATCCTTTACTCCGGGGAGAAGGGCAAGGTCTTTTTAGTCGATGCGCCCACGGAAGCGATCTCTGTGGCCGAGGATGCTCTATGGTCACCAGGATCATTCTCCGAATCCGACAATATCGCCGGCACCCTTACCGTTTACGGAAGCACCATACCCGTTGTTTCCATTGACTAGCCGACGTGATCCATCGTCAAACTTGTCAGCCAGACAGAGATTCATCCAACTCGGCCATTGCATATTTGGTTCACGGCCGACCATGCCCCAGATGGTGACCCATGAGCAGTTCAGATAATAACGCTCTCAACGCGAAACTTGCCGAGGCCGATCTCTATCTTGAACATGGCCTGAAGGAAAACGCCGAGGAAATCTACCGTGAGATCCTCCAAAAGCTCCCCGCCAACCACCCGGCCCGCCCTCAGCTGGAAAAAAGACTCGACGTCTCCGACTCAACCACACCACAGGAACAGACCTCCGCGCCAATCGGCCTGGAACCGGAAAATCGCTTTGACAATTGTCTGGGCCTGATCGAAGCCGGCTTCTACTCGGATGCGATTGACGAATTAAAAGTTCTTCATGACCGGGGATTCCGACCCGGCGCGGTCAATGCCAAAATCGCCCAATGCGAAATCGCCAACGATAACCCCCAGGAAGGGGTGAAGCATCTCAACCACGCGCTTGAAGATAAAAACCTCTCCAAGGAAGACCGCCTGGACGTGCTCGATCAGCTTGCCTCGATTCACGAGGCCACCGGCAACATGCAGCAGGCGGTCAGGACCCTTAAATCAATCACCACAATAGATCCCGAATTCCGTAATGCCCGGCAGCGGTTAACCATCATAACCGAGATGCTTAATAAATTTGAAAGGTTCTATCACCTTTTCAAGGAAAAGTATCTCACCGAAGAGCAATTCGACCAGGCCAAGCAACTGGCCGATCAGCGCCATAAAGATATCGAAAAAATCCTGATTAACGATTTTGAACTTGAGAAACAGGACATCGGCGATTCCATCGCCGAGTTTTTCGACTGCCCCTTTGTGGAATATAATGAATTGGAAGTTGGGCCGCCGCCCAAATGTCTGCAGAATCTCAAGGAAAACTTCTGGCGCTCGAACCACTGTATCCCCATCAGCCAGGACGGCAACAAGATCAAGATTGCCGCCGTCGATCCGCGCAACCAGACAATGCTCGCCAACCTGCGCTCAATGCTCAAGGGCAACGTGCTTGAATTTGTCGTATCCTTCCATGAAGACATCAGCAAATTTACCGACCATTTTCACGGCAAGGGCGAGTCGCTGCTTGATGACGCCGATGACCTGTTCGGCGAACTGGAACTGGTCGAGGAGGATTACGAGGAGGAGGATGACTACGATGATGATACTTCAGAAGCCGGGGTTGTGGTTAAAGTCTGCAACCGGGTGATCGAAGAGGCATACAACCGCAGCGCTTCCGATATCCATATTGAGTCCCAGATGGGCAAGCGCGGGGCGCTGGTCAGATTCAGGGTTGACGGCGAGTGCTCGAACTTCCAGACCGTTCCCTACAATTACAAACGCGCCCTGGTTTCAAGAATCAAGATCCTCTCCAGGCTCGATATTGCCGAAAAAAGATTGCCCCAGGACGGCAAAATCAAATTCCGGACCCGCCGGGGCAAGAATATCGAACTCCGCGTCCCCACCCTGCCCACCGTCGGTGGCAATGAAGACGTGGTCATGCGTATTCTGGCCGGCGGAGATGCCCTGCCCCTGAAAAAAATGGGTTTGCAGGAGGATAATTTCGAAAATTTCAAAACCCTCATTCAAAGACCCTACGGGCTGGTTCTGGTTGTCGGACCAACCGGCTCCGGGAAGACCACCACCCTTCACGCCGGACTCGGCTACATAAATCGGCCGGAAAAGAAGATCTGGACTGCCGAGGATCCCGTCGAAATCGTTCAGGACGGACTCAGACAGGTCCAGGTGCTGCCCAAAATCGGTCTTGATTTCGCCAGGGTTCTGCGGGCTTTTCTGCGAGCCGACCCCGACATCATCATGGTCGGTGAGACCCGTGACGCGGAGACGGCCAATACCGTGATCGAGGCCGCCCTGACCGGGCATCTTGTTTTCTCGACCCTGCACACCAATTCGGCCCCCGAAACCGTCACCCGGCTCCTCGGCATGGGCATCGACCCCTTTAACTTTGCCGACTCCCTGCTCGGGGTTTTGGCCCAACGGCTGATCAAGAGGCTCTGCCCCCATTGCCGCCAGAAATACAGCCCCGACGACGAGGAGATCAACAACCTCAGAAAGGAATACGGCGACCATCCCATTTTCCCCCTTGAAATACCTGATAAATTGACGCTCTTTAAAGCCAGGGGCTGCGGACACTGCATGAAAAGCGGTTACAAGGGACGGCTGGCAATTCACGAATTACTGATCACCGATGACCAGATGCGGACAAAAATCGAAAGTAACGCCCCGGTGGCCGACATTAGATACGCCGCCATGGAAGCGGGGATGCGCACCCTTAAGCAGGACGGGATTTTGAAAGTCATGAACGGCGATACCGATTTAAGCCAGGTGAGCGCCGCCACCATGAAATAGGATTACGTTTAAGCACTACTTCTTGTGTATCGAACTTTTTGCTTAGCCACCCCGTAACTTTTTGCGAGTTTGTCTGACTTATTTTACTTTTCCGAGCTTTGTTCATACTTGATGAGTTCGCAATAAGTCATGGGCGGTTTTCGTCTGTAGCGAAGCTTATTCCGAGACCGACGCACTTGACGATACCTGGAACAATTGTTAAAAAAATGGCAGGTTGCCGTAGCTCATTTTTGAAAGTTTGCTGTTTAACCCTTTTCAGGGCGAGCAGCTGTTGGAT
>JBHEOZ010000069.1:0-512 GCA_046260555.1 Desulfurivibrionaceae bacterium | reverse complement strand
CTCAGCCTGGCTGACATGCTTAAGGCGAATAAGAACGATTTTTCCGTGGAAACCGCCGGCAACGGCAAGGAAGCCAGTGAAATAATTGATTCGCAAGAAATCGATCTGGTGGTCACCGACCTGAACATGCCGGAAATGGACGGCTTCGAACTGATCGCTCACATCAGCCAGGTGGATCCGGAAATACCGGTTATTGCCATGACCGCCTACGGCACCCCGGAGATGGAATCCCGGCTCAACAACATGGGCGCTTTTCAGTACATTGAAAAACCGATCGATTTCGACTCCCTCCTTAACATGATCAATGAAGGCCTCAAAAAAGGGAGCACCCAGGGACATGTGGCCGGCATCTCCCTGCCCTCTTTCATGCAGCTTCTTGAGCTCGACAAAAAAACCTGCACCCTGCACATCAAAGCCGCCAGGGGCACCGGCGACATGTACTTCAGCCAGGGGGAACTTCTCGCGGCAAAGACCGGCAAACTCCGGGGACAGGATGCCGCCTTCGAAATAAT
>JBHEOZ010000068.1:7392-8778 GCA_046260555.1 Desulfurivibrionaceae bacterium | reverse complement strand
GGCGCCCCGCAGGGCGGCGGGGTGAACCATGGCAATCCAGGAAAAAACGATTATCTAATGCAATTACAGACTGATAAGTGAAATTCCCCACGAAGCCGTCACGGATTCAGGTCAATATAATCATTACTGGTGATCAGTCAGGTCAGGGGGACTGCGATCCCGCCGTCAAGACGGTTGTCCGCTTATGATAAACCTACCGACAAAATAACGGCGGCCGGAGGTTTCAACCATCACCGCTAAGTTCATCAACCAACTCGGTCATGATCGCGGAAAATGAACCGGCCAGGACCAGGTCGGCCAGGGCTCCGAGGGCCGGTTCTTTATTGATTTCGATAATCGTGCCGCCATGTTGCGATACCCTGGAAGGGATCAGGGCGGCAGGCATTACCTGGCAGGAGGTGCCGGCGACGATCAGGCAGTCGGCTCCGTTCGTCAGCTCATCCGCCTTGCAGAGCATCTCCTCCTTAATCTGTTCGTCGAAGAAAACTATATCCGGCTTGACGATATGACCGCAGCTCGGGCAGAGCGGCGGCAAGGCCATCTTGCGGACCCGGTCCGATTGGAGGATATTGCCGCATTCCAGACAGGAGAAGCTCTCCAGATTGCCATGAAATTCGACCACCGTGAGGCTGCCCGCCTTCCGGTGCAGGGAGTCGATGTTCTGGGTTATGATCCCTTTGAGATAGCCTTTCTTTTCAAGATCGGCCAAGGCCTTATGACCGGGATTCGGCTCGGCCTCGACGATATCGGCCAGTTCAGCCAGCATCTTCCAGACCCTGGCGGGATCCCGGCGGAAAGCGCCGATGGCGCCGTATTCCATCGGGTCGTAGCGAGACCACAGTCCATTCCGGCCGCGGAAATCCGGAATGCCGCTTTCAGTGCTGACTCCCGCCCCCGTCAGAGCGACGGTTTTTTTCGCCTTCCGGATTGCGTCAGCTGCTTCTGTTATTTTTGTCCCGGACATTCATATATCTTATCAAGATCGATCCAGACGGGCAAATTCAGATCAATGGATGTCTTGGTCGCCGGATCGACGGACAACGGATGTTTTTGTGTTTTTCATTTTCTCTTGAAACTATTTCTTGGGAATATGGGGAGTGTCCCTAGTTTATCTAGTTTATCCTATCAGTTCATAGATTTTGCTTGCGATCCATGACCGGATCAGGCTTGCGTTGTTGCATTGTTGTTGATATAAATATGCCCTGGCACGCGCACCTCGGCTCCCTGTTCCGGGTGGTTTTACCATGCAATCATGCGCGGAAATTGCGAACAGGATATCTTCTATGGCAAAGGAAGAACGCTCGAAATAACTCCTTTCGCAGGAGGCCACCGAACGCTTTTTCATGTCGCCTGCAGGCATTCTGCCTGATGAACAACCAGATTCAC
>JBHEOZ010000068.1:0-7382 GCA_046260555.1 Desulfurivibrionaceae bacterium | reverse complement strand
AAAACGTCCAAAATATCCTCTTTCAGAAAAGGTCAGCGAAAAGAAAGTTGCGGTTCCCGGCACACAGCGCTGAAACTAATATCGAAATTACAATTTTTAATAAAGGAGATTACACGTGGATAGAAAACCTATTGTAGGAATTCTTATGGGCAGTGACAGTGATTTGCCGGTCATGGAAAAAGCAGCCGGTGTTTTAAAGGAAATGGATGTCCCTTATGAAATTGATATAAGTTCAGCTCACCGCCTTCCGGATAAAACAGCCGAGTACGCCAGAACCGCGAGGGATCGGGGCATTGAAGTGATCATTGCCGGCGCGGGTATGGCGGCACATCTGGCGGGAGTTATTGCAGCTCATACCACTCTGCCCGTTATCGGCGTTCCTCTCGCATCCGGGGCTCTAAGTGGGATCGATGCTCTCTATGCTACAGTGCAGATGCCCCCCGGCATTCCGGTTGCGACGGTGGCCGTGGATGGCGGGAAAAATGCCGCCTATCTTGCCTGCTCCATACTATCAATTAAATATCCTGATATCGGCGGCAGGCTGGATGCATACAGGAAGGAGACCCGAAATCAGCTTCATGAAAAATCCAAAATATTGCAGGATAAAGGGATTGCCGGGTAACCATAAGCCGGACATGGTCGCGATCCAGGGGGTTATCCGGTGGAGCAGTCATCGGGCCTGTCTCGGCAAGGAAACGATACCTTTTCCGACAACAGATTTTGGTTTGAGCCAGTTCGGTGACAATGCGGCCAAGAGCCCCAAGCAGTTATCGGAATTTTTTTCTGCAAGGGGAGTGGGGAGGGGCATCGTTCGGATTTCAAGCGATAGCCGGATACCGGGGGATGACGATTTTACCGTAACGTCCTGATAAAACCTTACGAGGTTCGGGGGACACCTTACTTATTTATTACGGGATTGTTACCAACAATAACCGATCAAGTAATAAACTCATAATTTTATGTCAGGATTGTACGGGATAAATGTGAGGGGGGTGAAGTACCTTTGTGGACAAGCTCAGGAGGCATGGGAGCTAACCTGCCGCGCCACTTGAGCTTGCCGCTTCAGCGGCGCATGCGTTCACGCGGTCAAGGTTAAGCGCCTTGTTCTCTTTCTCTATGCGTGATTGGGCATGGTTGAATGGAAAATTGGTTTAACCTTTTTCCAGGATTTTGAATCATTTGCAGCATGCCATAAGTCATAATTCTTTTGCAGATTGAGCCATAACTCAGGGGTGGTATCAAAAGCACGGGATAATCGTAACGCCATGTCAGGCGTAACGGCCCCTCTGCAATTGATAATTTTAGACAAGGTCTTTCTGGAAACACCGAGTGTGGAAGCCATATCCTGAATTGTTATGGACAAGGGTTTTAGATAATCTTCTTTCAATATATTGCCTGGATGAGTGGGTTGTCTTTTCATTGAAGCCATGAGACACCTCCTAATGATAGTCGTCGTAATCTACAATGTATGCATCGCCATTTTCAAACTCGAAAATAACACGCCAGTTGCCTGAAACTTTGACTGAATATTGGTCTTTTCGGTCTCCAGTCAGTGCGTGTAGGTTTGAGCCTGGGTAATTCATATCTTTCAAATCATTTGCAGCATTCAGGCGATCTAAAATCCTTTCGAGCTTGCAGGCATGATCCGGCCTTATGCCTTTCTTTGTACCGGAATAAAAAAATTGCTCCAAACCTTTATGTTTGAATGATTTGATCATGGATAAATTGTAACCTCAAGGGTTACGATTGTCAAATTGTATTTTGAGAGCGCAATCGGAAGCGTCGTGGATTTTAATTTCCCTTACTGACTGCGGAGGACGTGGGGTCAATTCTTTATTCTTTGCCAAGCATCCTGTTGAAACAAACTCAGATGTTGACAACAAAGCAGAGATGGGCAGAGATTTTACCTGTTCTTGCTCTTTCCGTTCCCAATCCGGAAGCCATCTTTTCAAGGCGATTCGTTGCTCTTCGCTCGTCAAGGCAACAATGTTGTTCCTTCCGCCAGGGTTCGGAGAGGCACGGCCTCGACCCGGTCGGCAAGAGGGAAGCGCTTGTTGCCGGGATAGACGACAAGGACCCGCTTCAGTCCCAGATCGTCCAGGGCGATGCGGATCGAAGGGGTCAGGCGCGGGGTGTCGGTACGCTTGATCTCGATGCCGAACAACTCCTGGCCATGCCGCAGAATCAGATCGATCTCCGCCCCCTGATGGGTGGCCCAGAACCAGGCTTCGTCATGGGGCTCGGCCATCAGAACCTGCTCGATGACGAAACCTTCCCAGGATGCCCCGACCTTGGGGTGGGTGAGCAGGTCTTTGGGGGCGCCGATCCCGAGCAGTTGATGCAGGAGGCCGCTGTCCCGCACGTATATTTTGGGCGCCTTTACCTGCCTCTTCCGGAGGTTGGCATGATAGGGCTGCAATTGGCGGATCATGAAGGCGTCGGTCAATAGGTCCAGGTGGCGGCGGGTGGTGGACTCGCTCACTCCAAGAGCCCGGGCCGGTTCCGCCGCATTCCAGGTCTGACCGTGATAATGGGCCAGCATCGTCCAGAAGCGTTGCAGGGCGATGGCCGGGACCCGAACTCCCCATTGGGGGAAGTCACGCTCCAGCAGGGTTTGGATGAAATTTTTCCTCCAGGCCAGACTGGCGATATCGCTCTCCGCCAGAAAGGCGCGGGGGAAGCCGCCCCTTTCCCAGAGGGTCTGCTCGGCCTCCCGTCCCACCTCCCCGAGACCGAAGCCGCCGATGACCAACCGTTCCATTCGACCGGCCAGACTCTCCGAGGTCTGGCGCAACAGATCGCCGGAGGCACTGCCGAGAATCAGAAAATCGGCCGGGTTGTCCCGGCGGTCCGCCAGGACGCGCAGGACCGGGAAAAGGTCGGGGCGGCGTTGGACCTCGTCGATCACCACCAACCCCCGCAGAGGGGCCAGGGCGACCATCGGCTCATCCAAGCGGGCCAGGCTGGCAGGGTCCTCCAGGTCGAAGTAGTTGACGGATTCTTCCGACAGAAGTTCGCGGGCCAGGGTCGTTTTGCCGCATTGCCTGGGCCCGGCCAAGACGACAACCCGGCTGCGGCGCAATGCCTCATTTAATCTGGCAATTATTCCCTGACGTCCGATCATGCCGCCATTATACCAAGAAAATCCCGCACGTGAAGATGTTATTTCATGGTAATAGCGAGAAGGACCAGGTTGACAAACCCTTAAACCCCTCCTGCACGGAGGACGTGGGGTCAATTCTTTATTCTTGACAGTGCCTGTTCCGTGAATTCGGGGGACGTAACACCTGATTACCCCTGTCGCTTCCTTTCGCTGCGGAAGCGGTCATGCGCCGGATAAGTCGAGTCCTTGTCTTTCGCTTTAGGAAACCATCAGGTCTTCCATGTCGCAGCGCAGGGTCTCGGCCAGTTTTTTCAGCAGGGAGGCGGAAGGCTCGCGTTTGCCTTTTTCGATCTGGGACAGGGCGGCGGCGGTAACTCCGCAGGCCTTGCCCAGGGCGGCCAGGGTGAAGCCTCGGTAATCGCGCCATACCCTCAACGGATGGGGGGCGGAGAGGAGGCGCTGGACAAATTCCGCCGGAAAGGTTTCGTCATCACCCTCGGCAAGTTGCTGGATGGCCTGGTCGTAAATATGGAGCTCTTCCAGGGTTTCCGCCGCCTCGCGCAACCGTTCGAATTCGGCAAAAGGAACAACGGCGTATTCGGGATTTCCATCGCGTTCAATGATCTGGATGTTCATTTGTAGATGTCTCCTCGTGGCCCGGCGTCTACCACCAAAATCAGCAGTTCGGTGTTGCTGACATGGCAGATGACGCGATACTTTCCGTAACGCAACCGCCAACCCTCGCGGCCCCGAAGCTGCTTGAAGTCGCCGTTGTAGGTGGATGGCGACCGGGCAATGTCCTCAAGTTCGCTGAGCAGATGCATCCGAACTTCAAGAGGCATTTTGGCCAGGGCCTTAATGGCCCGTTTGTGATAGCGGAGCGTGTACATGATTGATTGTAACCATGGGTTAATAAAAATTCAAATATAATGTTAACCATTCGTAATGGAATCCGGGAACGCCGGGACAAGATTGCCTTGTCAGCCGGTCCGGGACCGGTCGGCAGGAGGATTTTTCAAGAAGGTCGCGGGATGGATCCGGCCTGGCCGCGGAGTGAAGATGAACCATCCTTAGCCTGTTCATTTTTTGAGCAATTGTGTTAAGTTTATCTAAGGAAACCAGCCGGAAGGAGGAGCCGCACCATGTCAAGCCGGAAGAGCAGCTACGACCGCAAAGCCCTGTTCGGCTGGGCCATGTACGATTTCGCCAATTCCGCCTTCACCACCCTGGTCGTCACCTTTATCTACGCCACCTACTTCACCCAGGCCATCGCCCCCGATGAAATTACCGGCACCGTTTTCTGGTCCCGGGCCATTACGATCTGCGGTCTCACCGTGGCCCTGGCCTCGCCCTTTCTCGGCGCCATGGCCGACCAGGGCGGCCACCGCAAGAGATATCTGCTCTTTTTCACCCTGACCGCGGTACTCTGCACCGCCATGCTCTACCGCGTCATGCCGGGCCAGGTGCTGCTGGCCCTGATCTGGTTTTCCATCGCCAATATCGCCTTCGAACTGGGCTGCGTCTTCTATAACGGCTTCCTGACCGATGTCGCCCCGCCGGACAAGATCGGCTCGGTCTCGGGACTCGGCTGGGGGGTCGGGTACATCGGCGGCCTGATCGCCATGTTTCTGGCGATGATCTCGATGGTCAACCCGGAAACGCCCTGGTTCGGGCTGAGCCGGGAACTGGGCGAGAACATCAGGGCGACCAATCTGCTGGTCGCCGGCTGGTTCGCCCTGTTCAGTCTGCCGCTCTTTCTGCTGGTCAAGGAAAAGCGCCTCGTTCAACCGCTCCCCTTCAGCCCCGCCGCCGTCTTCCAAAGGCTCGGCGATACCTTCAGACAGATCGGCAGATACCGGCAGATCTTCCGTTTCCTCCTCGCCCGACTGATCTATAATGACGGGTTGATCACGATCTTCGCCTTCGGCGGCATTTACGCGGCCGGGACCTTCGGCTTTTCGTTCAAGGAGATCATGCTGTTCGGCATCGTCTTAAACATCACGGCCGGGCTGGGCGCCTTCGCTTTCGGCTACTGCGACGACCGGCTCGGCGGCCGGACCACCATCCTGATCAGCATCGGCGGCCTGATTATCGCCTCGCTTCTCGCCCTGACCGCGACCGAAAAAATCTGGCTCTGGCTGGCCGGGATCCTGATCGGGATCTTTTCCGGACCCAACCAGTCGGCCAGCCGTTCGCTTCTGGCCCGGATGACCCCGCCGGCCATGGAAAACGAGTTTTTCGGTTTCTTCGCCTTTTCCGGTAAATTCACCGCCTTTCTGGGTCCGTTCATCCTGGGGATATTGACCGAGGTTTTCGGCTCCCAGCGACTCGGAATGTCGACGGTGCTCTTGATGTTTATCGGCGGCGGCCTGCTGCTCCTCCGGGTTGACGAGCGCGAAGGTCTGGCGGTTTCGGGCAGGTAAGACAAAAGATGAATCCTGAAAAAACGATTCCCGCCGCGGCAGGCGAGGCTCGGGTCCTCGACATCGTCCGGCAGCTGGTCGCCGAAGTTCATCCTTCAACCTGTCAACACCTCACCATCGCCCTCGACAGCTCCCTGGACCGGGACCTGGGCCTCGACAGCCTGACCCGGGTCGAGCTTCTGGCCCGGCTCGAAAAGAGCTTCGCGGTCGCCCTGCCGGAAAGAACGATGGCCGGGGCCGAAACACCCCGCGATCTGCTGCGGGCCGTCCTGGCCGCGGGTCCGGCGGAGGAAGGAGAAACAGCGGCCCCGGACCGGGAGAGCGCGAAGCCGCAACAGGAGGCGGTGGCAAAAGACCTGGCCGCCCCGGCCGGAGCCGCCACCCTGGCCGAGGTTCTCAGCTACCACGCCGAAAACCATGGTGATCGGACCCATATCCGGCTTTACCGCGAATCGGGCGACGACGAGATCATCTCTTACACCGACCTCTATGGCGAAGCTGCGCTCCTCGCCGCCGGTCTGCAAAGCCAAGGGCTTGCCGCCGGCGAAGCGGTGCTGATCATGCTGGCCACCGGCCGCGACTATTTCATCTCCTTTTTCGGGGTCCTCCTGGCCGGGGCGGTGCCGGTACCGGTTTACCCGCCGGGGCGGATCAAACAGATCGAAGAGCACCTCCGGCGCCACGCCGCCATTGCCGCGAACTGTCAGGCAAAAATCATGATCGCCATGGCGGAGGCGCGCAACTTCACGAGACTGATGCATAAAAAGGCGATAGACCTCGAAACCGTGGCCACCGTCGCCGAGCTTCAGGCGGCGGGCCGGGGCCGGACCCTGCACCAGCCGGTCCGGGGCGGCGGGGATACCGCCTTCATCCAGTACACCTCCGGCAGCACCGGGACGCCCAAGGGGGTGGTCCTGAGCAATGCCAATCTGCTGGCCAACATCCGGGCGATGGGCCGGGCAATCGAGGTAACATCCGATGATGTCTTTGTCAGCTGGCTGCCCCTCTATCACGATATGGGCCTGATCGGCGCCTGGCTCGGCAGCCTTTACTTCGCCTGTCCCCTGGTGATCATGTCGCCCCTGACCTTTCTGGCCCGGCCGGTCCGCTGGCTGAAGGCGATCAGCCGCCACCGGGGGACCCTGGCCGCCGCCCCGAACTTCGCCTATGAACTGTGCAGCCGGCGAATCGAGGCCGAAGAACTGCAGGGAATCGACCTTGGTTCCTGGCGCTGCGCCTTTAACGGGGCCGAAGCGGTCAGCCCGGTCACTATCGCCGCATTCATCGAGCGCTTTACCCCGTGCGGCTTCCGGCCGGAAGCCATGATGCCGGTCTACGGCCTGGCCGAGTCCTCGGTGGGGCTCGCCTTTCCCCCCTTAGGGCGGGGGGTGCGGATCGACCGGATCGACCGCCGGATTTTGATGGGGGAGGGTCGGGCCGAACCGGTTCCAGCAGAAGGGGCCGAACCCCTTGCCCTGCCGGGCTGCGGCTTCCCCCTGCCCGGCCATCGGATCCGGGTGGTCGACGACCGCGACCGGGAACTGCCCGACCGGCGCCAGGGCCATATCCAGTTCCAGGGTCCCTCCGCCACCAGCGGTTATCACAGGAATCCCGAAGAGACCGGCAATCTCTTCCACGGGGCCTGGCTCGATTCCGGCGATCTCGGCTATCTGGCCGACGGCGAAATTTTTATCACCGGGCGCAGCAAGGACATGATCATCAAAGGCGGTCGCAACATCTATCCGGTCGAACTGGAAGAGGCGGTCGGCGAAATCGAGGGGGTCCGGCAGGGCAATGTGGCGGTCTTCGGCTCCACCGACCGGCGCAGCGGCACCGAACGGCTGGTGGTGCTGGCC